>CBFGQV010000033.1:0-13838 GCA_965651045.1 uncultured bacterium | reverse complement strand
ACGGCCGCGGGTCGGCTCTCGCCGGTTCTACTGACCCCGCGTCCGCTGCAGACCGGTCTGGTACGCCTGCCACACGCCCGGACGGACCGGCACGTACAGCGTCTCGTACGGACGCTCGGCGTTGCGCATCGCGAAGAGCGGCACGCCCATGTGCTCGCCCACGCGCATGATGTCGGCGCAGCTCATGCCGACCTCGCCACCGGACTTGTCGTACGAACGGCTCTCGTAGCTGATCGACTCGTCGTTGGTGAACCAGGCACGGCCGTCGGCGTAGGTGCCGGCGAAGACGACGCCCGGACGGAGCTGGCGGATCGACGTCCGCTGCGGGCCGACCAGGGTGTCACCCTGCGCGGTCAGCAGCACCGAGACGTTCTCGCCGGTGGCCAGGCAGATCTGAGCCGGGTTGCCGGTCGGCAGCTCGGGCGCGACCTCACGGATGACCTCGACCGTGTCCGGCGGCGGGGCCGGCAGGCGGATCGTGTCCGGAGCGGCCCGCTCCATCAGGCTCGGCTTGCACAGCATGCCGTCGCCGGGGCAGAGGGCGGTCGAGACCAGGAAGCCGAACTTCGGCGAACGGTACGCACCGATCTCTTCGAGGTAGTTGGCGCCGAGGTAGTGGCCGCCGATGCGGAGGCCGCCCAGGTCGAGCTGCGCGCCCAGGTTCAGGTCGAAGCCGTTCCACTCACCCATGAGGTTGAGGATCTTGTTCTCGCCCACGCCCATGTGCATGACGGCACCCGCGAAGGCGCCCTCGGAGTCGGCGTAGCGATACCAGTCGAACTCCTCGCCCTCGTTGAACATGCCGTTGCCCCAGCCGAGCGAGAGCGTCCAGTCGTGCTCGGGGAACCAGGACGACTCGAAGCCGCGGAGGAACACCGACGCCACGCCGTAGAGCGAGAGCTCGGAATCCATCTCCTGGCCGCCGGCGAACTCGGCACGGGCCCGGCGATCCGGGAAGCCGAGGCGCGTCGGCGCATACTCGTTCGCGTCATCGAAGCTGGGCGCCGTCACGTAGCGCGCACCGACCGCGAGACCGAGGCCCTGGGCGGTGGGCCGCAACAGCGCGAGTCGCCCGAAGGCGCCCCACATGTTGCCGCCCTGATCGGCGTCGTTGAACGACTGCAGCGACGCGCCCACCTCGAGACGGTCGAAGAGACCGAGCGTAACGGACCCATCGCCGTAGAACTGGTCGATGGGACCCCCGGCACCGATGATCGAACCGGCGGCGTCGGTCACGAGGCTTCGGTCGACGTTGATCCAGAAGCCCGAGAAGGTGCCCTGGATCGCCAGGTGCGGCAGCACGCTGGCGGCGGGCACGTCCATATACCCGGAGCCGTATCGGAGCGTGGAGGGCATCTTGGTGGTCTGCGAAGCGGCCTCCTGCACCCCGACGGCAAGTACCGCCGCAGCCAGGCAGCCCGCGAGCCACCCCTTGGTACCCCGAACGATTTTCATCGCTATGAATCCTCCGTTCCTGTGGCAGGATTGGGAAAGGAATCGTGAATCTGTTCGGGCGGTGGCCCCTCCTCGCGGACGGCCCTGTCGCCCATTCGTGGCCCTACGTAGCCAGAATCGTGCCATGATTCACCGAGCTTTCGCATGATCCTGCCACTCGTCCAGAGCCGCGAGAACCCGCGTGATTCCGCGAGAATCGACGTCTCGGTGGGTCACGGCGCGGATCGTCGAAGGTCCGAATTCCGACATCAAAATTCTGCGATTCCGCAGAAAACTCAAGAGTTCTTTCGCGACGTCCTCTCCGGCATCGCACTCGACGAGCACGACGTTCGTCTCGGGAGAGGGTACACGCATGCCCTGCAACTCGGCAAACGCCTCGGCCAGCGTGCGGGCCCGCGCGTGGTCCTCGACGAGGGCTTCGCGGTGGTGGTCCAAGGCGTAGATCCCCGCCGCGGCCAGCACGCCCGCCTGGCGCATCGCCCCGCCGAAGCGCCGTCGTACCCTCCACGCGCGCTCGATGACCTCGGCCGGCCCGGCCAGTACCGACCCGACCGGCGCGCCGAGCCCCTTCGAGAGCGCGACCATCACCGTGTCGGCCGCCCTGGCGAACTCGGCAGGCGGCACCCCGGTCTCCGTGCAGGCGTGCCAGAGGCGTGCGCCGTCGAGATGCACGGGGAGCCCGGCGTCGCGGGCGACCTCACCGAGCGCATGCAGGCGCTCCACGGGTACGATGCGCCCCCCCGACGCGAGGTGCGTGTTCTCGAGCGCGACCAGTGCCGTGCGCGGCAGGTACGGTGAGGCGGGACGGATCGCGCGCCGGACGGCGTCCGGGTCGAGCAGCCCGCGGTCCGACGCGACCGGCCGCAGCTGCAGGCCCGACAGCGCCGCCGCCGCGCCCTCCTCCCAGTGGACGATGTGCGCGTCGGCATCGACGATCACCTCGGTACCCGGCTCGGCCCAGACCGCGAGCGCGGTCTGGTTGGCCATGATGCCGCTTGGAAAGAAAAGCGCGGCCTCCTTGCCGAGCAGCTCGGCGACCGTGGCTTCGAGGCGCTGAACCGTCGGGTCGTCGCGAAGCGCGTCGTCGCCCACCTCCGCCTCGGCCATCGCCCGACGCATGGCGGGCGACGGGCGGGTGACGGTATCGCTACGGAGGTCGACGAGGTCGGCCGCGACGGCATGCACCGCGAGCTACTCGGCCTCGGGCAACCGACCCTCGATGCGCCGAAGGCGCCGCGCGATCGAGATGACCCAGCCTCCGATCAGGACGATCGCGAGGGCGTAGGCGATAAAGACGTGCAGGTAGGGTCGCCCGAGCCCGGCTGTTCCGAGCGGGTCGGCCTGGGCGGCCGCGGGCAGAGCTCCCGAGGCGGCGAGCACGAGGGTCGAGAGAAAGGTCGTGGCGGCAAGACGAATGCGTCGCATGGTCAGGCGTCCCGAAGGTGGAGGGCGGCGCGGGCCCGCTCGAGGCCGTACCGCGAGATCATGAGACCGCTGAAGAGAAGCAGGAAGCAGGCGAGCCCGGTCATGAGCGTCATGAGCATGTCCGGGTGGAGCGTCGGCCCCTCGGCCTTGAGAACGACGGGCTGCGGGTGGAGCGAGCGGAACCAGAGCACGCTGACGTGGATCAGCGGAATGTCCAACGCGCCCACGATGCCCACCACCGCGGCGAACCGCCGGCCCTTCTCCGGATTCTCGGTGGCCGAGCGCACCATGAAGTACCCGAGGTAGATGAACCAGAGCAGCAGCGTGAGCGTGAGACGCGGCTCCCAGGTCCAGTACGCGCCCCACGCGATCTTGCCCCAGAGGGGCCCGGTCAGGAGTACGATCGTCGTGAAGATCATCCCCCCTTCGGCGGCCGCGAGTGCCGCCATGTCGGCGCGCTCGTCACCGAGCCACAGGTAGACCGCGCTCGCGAACGCGACGACTCCGAAGGCGAGGAAGGCAATCCAGGCGGCTGGCACGTGCACGTAGAAAATGCGCTGCACGACGCCCTGGGTGGCTTCGGTGGGCACCCAGAAGAAGACCTGCCAGAGAAGCACGAGCCCGAGCCCCAGGCCCAGGACGGTGAGCATCGGGGCCACGACGGTCGTGTCGCGTCTGGCCATGTTCATTCCTCCACGACGTATCGGAAGAGAGCCGCGCCGGCGGCGACCGCCACCACGGCGAAGGCGGCGAGTATGCGAATGTTGCCCTCGACCTCGGAGAGCGGACGCCCCGCGAGCAGGCGGCCCGATGCCGAGACGCCGTAAACTACCATCGGCACGAGCAGAGGAAAGAGCAGGATCGGCAGGAGCGTCTCGCCGAGCGCCGTGCCGGAGGCCACCGCGCCGAAGAGCGTCGCGAGCGCGACGAAGCCCACCGCGCCGAGCGCAAGCACGAGCAGGAAGGCGAGCGGGTGGTTGCCGTAGTCGAGCCGGAAAAAGAGGCCGAAGGTGCCGAGCACGAGCAGCATCACGGCCCACACGAGCGCGACATTGGCGGCGACCTTGCCCAGGTAGAGCGCGTCGCGCGGAATCGGCGTCAGCAGCACGCCCTGGAGCGCGCCGTCTTCGGCTTCGAGCTGAAAGGTACGGCCCACGCCGAGCACGCCGGCGAAGACGAGCGTCATCCAGATCAGCCCGGCCGCGATGTCCTGCGCGCGCACCAGCGTCGGGTCGAAGGCGTAGTTGAAGAGCACGCCGACCAGCACGGCGAACCCGCCCATGGTGGCGAACCGTTGCCGGGTGCGCAGTTCGATGGTGAGGTCCTTCCGGACCACGGCGCCGACCTGGCCGAGATAGCCGCTCACCGGGCCCCCATGCGCGCGCCCTCGACCGTGGTCCGGTAGAGCTCGTGAAAGCCGGACGCGTCGAAGTCGCGGGCGTCGCCGGCGCGCACGATCCGTCCGGCGACCTGGATCGCCACCCGGTCCGCGGACTCGAGGCCGTCGACCAGGTTGTGGGTGACGAGCAGCACGGTGCGCTGCCCGTCGCGGAGCGTGGCGAGCACGTCGCGGAGCACCCCCGCGGCGTGGGCGTCGAGACCGGTGTAGGGCTCGTCGAGAAGCACGATTTCCGGATCGTGCAGCAGCGTCCGGGCGAGCGCCAGCCGCTGACGCATGCCGCGCGAATACGTGCGCGCGAGGTCGCCGGCCCGGGAGGCGAGCCCGACCGCCTCGAGCCCCTGCTCGACCCGGTCGGCAAGATCGGAGAGGTCGTAGAGCGCCCCGAAGAACCGCAGGTTCTCGCGGGCGGTCAGGTGGCCGTAGAGGAACCCCTGGTGCGACAGGACGCCCACCCTGCGGCGCCACTCGGCGGCGGACAGGTCGAGGGGCGCGCCGTCGAAACGCACCTCGCCCGCGGTGGGGCGGAGGCCGCCGGCCAGGATCCGGAGCAGGGTGGTCTTCCCCGCCCCGTTGGGGCCGAAGAGCGCCGTCGTCCGGCCGGCCGGGAGCGAGAGATCGAGGCCGTCGAGGGCGCGCTGCGCGCCGAAACTGCGCACGAGTCCTACCGCCTCGTATCGACTCACCCGGTCCGCCGACTCATGCCGCCTCGACGCTCGGGCCGGGGTCCGTCAGGACGCCGGGGCCGTGGCGCGGGGGTCTTCGCTCAGCCGCACGCCGCACCCCGCGCAGAAGCGGCTCGCGGCGGGGTTGCGGTGCCCGCAGTCCGGGCACACCGTGCCGCCCCTGAGCCCCTCGCGTACGGCGGCGATCTCGGCTTCGAGGGTGTCGATCTCGTCGGACTCGGCGTCGCGCTGCGCCGCCTCGAGCGCCTCGAGCGCTTCGGCCGACAGCTCCCGCCTCAGTTCCTGATAGTCGCCCTCGTCGAGCTTGCCCGTGTGGTAGTCGTACTCGACGTCGCGCAGCGCGAGCAGCGTCACACGGCGCCGCGCTTCGACGTCGGTGAGCTCGTCCCGCTCCCGGTCGAGCGAGGCCCACTCGCCGCGCACGAGCGGCTGGAGAATGAACAGCACGACCGCCCCGATGAGCAGCAGCGCCCCTGCGAGGATCATCGGGTCAGTCTCCGGCCGCCGCGGCTTCGGTCCCTCGCGCGGGAGCCGCCGCGGGGCGCACGCGCTCGGCGCTCGGCCAGAGCGCGATCAGGCTGCCGATCGTCAACACGAAGCCGCCCGCCCAGATGAGCCCGACGAGTGGCTTGACCAGGAAGGTGAAGGTCGCCGTCTGCCCTGCCGGATCGTTGGTGGCCACGACGCGGTTCAGGTCGGTATCGGCGAGAATCAGGTAGAGATCTTCGTAGGGCTTCGAGAGAATGCCCACCTCCGTCACGACCTGGCTCTCGGGCCTGAGGTAGCCGCGCTTCTCCGTCGTGACGGTGCCCTGCGGAACCCCCTCCTTCTCGATGCTCACCAGCGCCACCGCCTGCCACGCCAGGTTGCGGTCGAAGTCCCGCAGGTTGCTCGAGATGCCTTCGTAGGTGAGGGTCCAGGTATGCCCGAGCGGCGACGCCACGTCGACCGAATCGCCGGGCTCGAGCGTGGCGCGCGTCTCGACGTACCAGGGCGCGGCCGCGAAGGCGGTGAAGATCATCACCACGCCGACGTGCACGATGTAGCCGCCCCACCGGCGGCGGTTGCGCGCGACGAGGTGGTAGAACGCCTTCGCCCATCCCTCGCCCTCGATGCGGGCGCGGGCGCGGGTGCCCTTCCAGAACTCGACCACGATGACCGTCATCACGAAGGCCGAGACGCCGAAGGTCGTGAGCGCCATGCCATGGCGTGCGCCGACGACCCACAGCACCGCCGCCGTGGCGACACCGACCGCGACGGGCCACAGGAAGTTCTTCTTCAGGTTCCGCTTCGACGCCCTTCGCCACGCGATGACCGGGCCGATGCCCATCAGCGCCAACAGCACGATGCCGATCGGCAGGTTCACGCGGTTGAAGAACGGCGGGCCGACCGCGATCTGCTGGCCCGTGAATCCCTCCGAGATCAGCGGGAGCAGGGTGCCCCACATGACCGCGAAGGTCGCACCGAGCAGGATCAGGTTGTTGAACAGGAAGGCCGACTCGCGGCTCAGGAACGACTCGATGTGGTTTTCGCTCCGGAGCTTCGGCAGCCGGTAGGTGATCAGCACCACGCCGGCGATGATCAGCGACGCCATGAAGCCCAGGAAGATGAACGCGATCTTGAGTTCCTGCGCGAAGGTATGGACCGATTCGATCAGCCCCGACCGTGTCAGGAAGGTCGCGAAGATCGTGAGCACGAAGGTGAAGATCACCAGCGACATGTTCCACACCTTCAACATGCCGCGGTTTTCCTGGATCTGAATGCTGTGCAGGAACGCGGTCGCGGTGAGCCACGGAAGCAGCGACGCGTTCTCGACCGGATCCCAGAACCAGTACCCTCCCCAGCCGAGCTCCTCGTAGGCCCAGCGCATGCCGAAGATGATGCCGTTCGCGAGGAAGAACCACGAAAGCAGCGTCCAACGGCGCGTGAGCACGATCCAACGCGAATCGAGACGCCCGTTGAGAAGCGCGGCCACCGCGAACGCGAACGGAATCGTGAAGGCCGTGAAGCCGAGATAGAGCGTCGGCGGATGAATCGTCATCCAGTAGTTCTGGAGCTGGGGATTCAGCCCCGCCCCGTCGACCGGCGTGAAGCCGAGACGCTCGAAGGGGTTCACGTCGGCGAAGAGCAGCACCACCAGGAAGAAGGTGCTGATGCCCATGAGCGTGCCCACCACGTACGGCATGAACTCACGGTTCTTGCGACGGTTCGACCAGACGGTGATCGACTGGAAGAAGGTGAGCAGGAGCAGCCAGAAGAGCAGCGAGCCGCGCTGCCCCGCCCAGAGGCCCGACACCTTGTAGAAGGTCTCGAGATTGCGGCTCGAGTAGCTGGCCACGTACCAGTACTCGAAGCGGTCGTTCAGGAAGTTGTCGACCACCCCGAGGGAGGCCAGGATCGTCAGAAAGAAGACCGCGTAGACGGCCCGTTCGGCCGAAAGGACGAGGTCGCCGCGCTCCTTGTACCCTCCGATGTAGCCGAGTACGGTTCCCCAGATCGCGACCGGAAGCGCGGTCCAGAGGGCCAGCTCGCCGAGAATGTTCACCGGGGCATGTGCTCCGGCGCGGCCTCGTAGCGGCTACCGCACTTCGTGAGCACGGAGTTGGCCAGGAAGATGCCGTTCTCCTGGAAGCGCCCCTCGAGCACGACGTCGACGAGCATGTCGGGCGCGTCGGTGAAGGTATCGGGAAGCACGTCCCGGTACTCGACCGTGAACTGCACGCTCTCGTCTTCGATGTCGTGCACCACGAAGCGATGCACCAGGCGGTCGACCTGCTCGTGGCTCTCGGGAAGCAGCCGCCCGCTCACCTTGACGCCGACCTCCTTGAAGGTCGGGTCGGCTTCGATGCGGGTGACGAGTTCGCTCGGCGTGAGGTAGTACATCATGGTGTCGTTCACGCCGGTCCAGACGAGGTAGGTCACGACGGCGGCCACACCCACGAGACCCACCATGAATCGGCCGTTCTGCTTCATCGGTCAGTCACCCGTGCTCGCGATTCGGTGCCGGGGCGTTGGGGGGCGAGGGGGGGATGCCCGGCACGGTCTCTCAACTTCTCGGAGGCACATAGGCCGCGCAAGGTGGGAAGTTCCCACCTCGGCGTGGGGGAATGCCCGACGCTCAGCCGCCCGCGGCGGCCCAGCCACGCGCCGCCGCCAGCGCGCGCCGCCACCCCTGCATGAGCGGGCCGCGTGTCGCTTCGTCCATCGTCGGCTCGAACACCGACGGCTCGCCCAGCGCGCCGACGAACGACGCCGCGTCGGGCCACACGCCCGCGGCGAGCCCCGCCAGACCCGCCGCGCCGAAGCTCGTCGTCTCGAGGAGCGGGGCCCGGCGCACGGGCACCCCCAGCACGTCGGCCTGGAAGCGCATGAGCCAGTCGTTGGCGGTCGCGCCCCCGTCGACGCGCAGCTCGGCGGTCCGGACCCCCGAGTCGGCCTCCATGGCGTGCAAGACGTCGAAGGTCGAGTAGGCCATCGCCTCGAGCGCGGCTCGGGCGAGGTGCGCCCGCTGGGTGCCGCGGGTCAGCCCGACCAGGGTGCCACGCGCGTCGGGCTCCCAGTGGGGTGCGCCCAGCCCGACGAAGGCCGGCACGAAGTACACGCCGTCGTTGCTCTCGAGCCCGCGCGCGAGCGCTTCGGATTCGCGCGCCTCGTCGAGGATGCCGAGGCCGTCGCGGAGCCACTGGATCGCCGCGCCGGCGATGAAGATCGAGCCTTCGAGCGCGTACGCGTGCCCTCCGTCGCTCGCGACCGCGGCCGTCGTCAGCAGGCCGCGCTTCGAGTGGACCGGACGGTCGCCCGTGTGCAGCAGCAGGAAGGCGCCGGTGCCGTAGGTGTTCTTGGCGAGTCCGGCGGTCCAGCACCCCTGCCCGAAGAGCGCGGCCTGCTGGTCGCCGGCGACGCCGAGCACGGGCGCTTCGACGCCGCACAGGTCGCCGAGCGCCAGCCCGAACTCGCCGCTGCTCGGCCGGACCTCCGGAAGGAGCGCGGCGGGCACCCCGAAGAGCTCCGAAAGGCGCGGGGACCAGGCGCGCTCCTCCAGGTCGTAGAGCAACGTGCGCGACGCATTGGTGGGGTCGGTGGCGTGGGTCTGTCCGCCGGTGAGCCGCGCCATGAGCCAGCTGTCGATGGTGCCGCAGGCCAGCTCGCCCGCCTCGGCACGCCGAAGCAGCTCCGGCCGCTCGCGGAAGAGCCAGACCAGCTTGGTCGCGCTGAAGTAGGGGTCGAGCACGAGCCCGGTGCGGGCTCGCACCTCGTCTTCGTGCCCCGCGTCGCGGAGTTCCCGGCAGATCTCGGCGGTGCGACGGTCCTGCCAGACGATCGCGCGGTGCACCGGCTCGAGCGTCTCGCGCTCCCAGACGACGATGGTCTCGCGCTGGTTGGTGATGCCGATGGCCTCGACCCGGGCGCGACGCGCGGCCGGCGTGCTCTGAAGCGCCTCACGGAGCACCCGACGCGTGACCTGCCAGATCTCGAGCGCGTCGTGTTCGACCCACCCCGGGCGCGGAAAATGCTGCGTGAACTCCGAGTAGGCGCGGCCGAGCACCCGTCCGTCGGCGCCGACGACGAGCACCCTCGAGCCGGTGGTTCCCTGGTCGATGGCGAGGACCGAGCGTTCGGACATGGTGCGCGTTTCCGCAGTTCAGGAGCCTTCGAGTCCATCGAAGGCGTAGCGCCACCCGGCTTCGGCGAGGAGCGCGAACAACCCGACGACGGACATGCCCACGACCGCATAGTAGTCACCGGCGATGCCCTCGACCAAGGCCGCGCCGCAACCCTGAATGCCGTACGCTCCGGCCTTGTCGAGCGGCTCGCCGGTCGCCACGTAGCCGTCGATCAACGCGTCATCGAGCGCTCGGAAGCGCACCCGCACCGTGTCGACGCGCGACCGGACTTCGCGCTCGGGCGCCGCGAGGGCCAGCCCGGAGTGCACGAGGTGCTCCCGCCCGCCGAGGCGGCGGAGCATCGTCCGTGCTTCGTCGGGGTCGCCCGGCTTGCCCAGGACCTCGCCGTCGAGCACCACGACGGTGTCGCCCGCGACGACCAGCGCGTCGGGTCGGTCGCGCGCCACCTCGGCCGCCTTCTCGCGGGCGAGTCGCTCGGCGTGGGCGGCCGGGGCCTCGCCCGGCAGATAGCGTTCGTCGATCTCGGCGGGCCGGACCTCGTGGGCCAGGCCGAGCGAGGTGAGCAGCCCGGTGCGGCGAGGCGAGGCCGACGCCAGCACGAGCGGCGGCGCCCTCACCGCTCGAGGACCAGCGTCACGGGTCCGTCGTTGACGAGGGCGACCTGCATCATGGCGCCGAACTCGCCCGTCGCGACGCGGCCGCTCGCGCGGTCGGCCAACCGCGACACGAAGCCCTCGTACAGTGGAATCGCCACATCGGGGTGCGCGGCGTGCACGAACGACGGGCGCCGCCCTTTGCGGGTGTCGCCGTAGAGCGTGAACTGGCTCACGACGAGCAGGTCGGCCCCGACCTCGTCGGCGCCGAGGTTCATGCGGCCCTCGGCGTCGGGAAAGATCCGGAGCGAGGTGACCTTGTCGGCCATCCAGTCCAACGCGGCCTCGTCGTCGCCGTCGGTGAACCCCACCAGGAGCAGCAGGCCCCTGCCGATCTCGCCCACGGTCGCTCCGTCGATCGCCACGCTCGCCTGCGACACCCGCTGCAGCACGACCCTCATTCGACCGTGACGGACTTGGCGAGGTTGCGCGGCTGGTCCACATCGCACCCGCGCAGGAGCGCGATGTGGTAGGCGAGCAGTTGAAGGGGGATCGTCGACAGCACCGGCAGGAGCGGCGGAATCGTCTGCGGAATGCGGATCATGTGATCCACCTTGCCCTGCAGCTCGCGCGCTTCGTCGCTCACGACCGCGATCACCTGGCCCTGCCGCGCCTTAACTTCCTCGACGTTGGACACGACCTTCTGGTAGACCGGGTCGCGCGGGGCGAGGACCACGACGGGCATGTTCTCGTCGATCAGCGCGATCGGCCCGTGCTTCATCTCGGCCGCCGGGTACCCCTCGGCGTGAATGTAGCTCACCTCTTTGAGCTTGAGCGCGCCCTCGAGCGCGACCGGAAACTGGTAACCGCGACCCATGTAGAGGAAGTTCGGGGCGCCCGCGAACCGCTCCGCGAGCTCACGGATCGAGTCGTTCAACTCGAGAATCTGCTCGACCTGCTCGGGCAGCTGCAGCAACGCCTCGACCAGCCGCCGTCCTTCGAGGATCGAGAGCGTACGGCGCCGGCCGAGATAGAGGCTGAAGAGCAGCAGCGCGACGATCTGGCTGGTGAACGCCTTCGTCGATGCCACGCCGATCTCCGGCCCGGCATGGAGGTAGACGCCGAAATCGGTCTCGCGCGCGATGGACGAGCCCACGGCGTTCACGATGCCCATGGTGAGCGCGCCCCGCTGCTTGGCCTCCTTCAAGGCCGCGAGGGTGTCGGCGGTCTCACCCGACTGGCTGATCGCGAGCACGAGCGTACCGTCTTCGATGACGGGATCCTTGTACCGGAACTCGGACGCGTACTGCACGTCGGTCGGCACGCGGGCGAGCTCTTCGAACATGTATTCGCCGATCAGGCCGGCGTGCCAGCTCGTGCCACAGGCCGTGATCGTGATGCGCTTGACCTCCTTGAGGTCGTCGTGCGAGAGGGTGATCCCCCCCAGCCGCGCGTTGCCCATCTCTTCGAGCACGCGGCCGCGCATGACGTCACGGAGCGAGGTGGGTTGCTCGAAGATCTCCTTGAGCATGAAGTGTTCGAAGCCGCCCTTCTCGATCGCGGCGAGGTCCCAGGTGACCTCGTGCACGTCGCGCACCACCGGGCCGCCCTTCTCGATGTGGAAGGTCCGGTATCCGGAGCTGTCGAGCACGGCGTAGTCGCCGTCGTCCAGATAGACCACATCGCGCGTGTGCGCGACCACGGCCGACGCGTCGGAAGCCGCCATGAGCTCGCCGTTCTTGCCGATGCCGAGCAAGAGGGGGCTGCCGTTGCGCGCCACCACGATCTTGCCCGGGTCACGGCTCGAGATCACCGCGATGCCGAACGCGCCCTCGACCTGGCGGAGCGCGGCGGCGACCGCGTCTTCGAGGGTCCGGCCGGGGGTGTAGAGGTGGTCGATGAGGTGGACGACGGTCTCGGTGTCGGTGTCGCTCAGAAACTCGTAGCCCAGCTCCTGAAGCCGCCGCTTCAGGTGTTCGGCGTTCTCGATGATGCCGTTGTGGATCAGCGCGATGTCGCCGTCGCGGCTGAGGTGCGGGTGGGAGTTGGCCTCGTTCGGCGGGCCGTGCGTGGCCCACCGCGTGTGGGCGATGCCCACCGAACCCTTGGGCATGTTTCCGTCGATCGCCAGCTCGAGCTCGGCGATCTTGCCGGCCTTCTTCACGGTCGCGACGTGACCTTCGGGCGTGACCACGCTGAGCCCGGCCGAGTCGTAGCCCCGGTACTCGAGACGCCGAAGCCCCTCGATCAGAACGGGGCCCGCCTCGCGGTCGCCCAGGTATGCAACAATGCCACACATCTCGCGTTTCTCCGTGTATTCAGGCGAGCCCGGCCATCAACGTCCGGGCGCGGACGACCAACTCGCGGGCGGCCTTTCCGCCACCGGGCGACTCCGCGATGAGGCGCACGACGGGCTCCGTACCCGACGGCCGCACGTGGAGCCACGCGCGCTCCTTTCGCCAGGCCAGGCGAAGCCCGTCGCTTCGGTCCTCGGCGTCGGCGCCCAGGTCTTCGGCGAGCGCGCGGTACGCGTCGGCGAGTGCGTCACGCGAAAAAGCCATCTTCTCCTTGACGATCGCGTACGAGGGCCAGCGCTGGACGGCGGCCGACAGCGGACCGCCCACGTCGACGAGGTGCTGCAGGATCAGGGCCACACCCACCGACGCGTCTCTCGTGTGGTGCAGGAGCGGAAGGATCACGCCCCCGTTCCCTTCTCCGCCGATGACCGCGTGCTCGGCCTGCATGCGGCGCGCGACGTTGATTTCGCCGACGGGTGCCCGGTAGAAGGGCGCGTCGTGCGCCGCGGCGACGTCTTCCAACACGCGGCTGGTCGAAAGGTTCGTGACGACCGCTCCCGTCCGGCGCGAGAGGACGGCGTCGGCCGCCAGCGCGAGCGTGAGGTCTTCGCCCACGGCCCGGCCGTTCTCGTCGACCAGCGAGAGGCGGTCGGCGTCCGGGTCGACGGCCAGCCCCACCGACGCGCCGCTCGAGCGCACCAGGTCGCCCAACTCACCGAGGCTTTCGGCCGTCGGCTCCGGATCGCGCGGAAAGCGCCCGTCCGGCTCCGTATGGATGGCGCTCACCCGGCAGCCGAGCGCCTCGAGCAGACGAGGCACGATGACCCCGCCGGCGCCGCGTACGCAGTCCAGCGCGACCGCGAGCCGCGCGGCCCGGATCCGCTCGACGTCGAGCACCGGCAGCGCCAGGATCGCGTCGAGATGGCGCCTCACCGCGTCGCCGTCGACCGACACCTCGCCGAGCGCGTTCCACGACGCCCGCTCGGGGTCCTGCGAGGTGAGGCGCGCCCGGAAGCGCGCCGACGCGTCGCCGTCGAGAAACATGCCCTCCGCTGTGGCCAGCTTGAGGGCGTTCCACTCGGCGGGGTTGTGGCTGGCCGTGACCGCGATGGCGCCGGCGGCGGCGTGTTCGCGCACGGCGAGCAGGATCGTGGGCGTCGGCGCGACGCCGACCTCGACCACGTCGACGCCGACCGACTGGAGCCCGGCCACCGCCGCAGAGGAGAGCATGGGGCCCGAGGTGCGCGAGTCACGGCCGAGCACGACCGGCCCGGACGCGCCCTCGGCGCGGAGAAACGAACCGAAGCCGGCCGCCACCGCGGCTACCAACTCAGATCGGAAGAGCACACGTCTGAACT
>CBFGQV010000032.1:0-13854 GCA_965651045.1 uncultured bacterium | reverse complement strand
GCGCGGCTTCGACCTCGGCCTCGGTCGGGCCGTCGGCGACCAGCCGGGTCACCTCGCCGATCGCTTCACGCACCGCGTCGACCGTCACCTCGGTATCGACCGCAGTCCGCACCGAGAACGGTCCCGGACCCCGCCGGAAGGCGAACCCTGAGCGCACCCCGTACGTGAAACCCTTCTCTTCGCGCAGGTTGAGGTTCAATCGGCTCGTGAAGGTGCCGCCCAGAATGGCGTTCGCGACGACCAGCGCCGGATGGTCGGGCGTGCTTCGCGACACGCCGGGGTGCCCGATGCGGATCTCGCTCTGCACCGATCCGGGCCGGTCGACCACGTGCACCGTGCGGCCCTCGTGACGTGGCGTCCCCCGCACCGGCGGGGGCGGCGGGGGTGCGCCGTCCCATCCTGCGAGCAGCCCCCCCGCCAACGTCGCGACCTCGTCGGGGTCCACGTCGCCCGCGACGACGAGCCCCGCGCCGCCCGGCCGGTAGCACTCGCCGGCAAAGGCCTTGAGCGTCGCGACGTCCAGCGCCTCGACCGAGGCCAGCGTGCCCCCGGCAGGTCGTCCGTAGGGCTCGCCCGGTGCGTAGAAGAGCTCCGATGCCCGGTCGCTTGCGAGCGCCGAGGGGTCCTTGGCGCGATGCCGGATCCGCGCCAGCGCCTGCTCGCGCGCCCGTTCGACCTCGCCCTCCGGGAACGACGGGGCGAGCACCATCTCGGCGAGCAGGTCGAGCGCCTCGGGAAGCCGGTCCGCCAGACACGATACCGACGCGAGCGTGGCGTCCCACGAGGCGTCGACCGACACGTCGGCGCCCACGGCCTCGAGCGCCTCGGCGAGCGCGGTGCCGCTTCGGCGCTTCGTGCCACCCTCGAGGGCGTTCGCGGTCAGCGTCGCGAGTCCCGCCCGTTCGTGTGCCACGCGGGCTTCGCCGGCCGGCAGCACGAACGCGGCCGTTACCACCGGTAGCCGGGGCAGCCGTACGACCCGCAGGTCGAGGCCGCCCTCGCCGGTGCGTTTCTCGACCGGCGGCACGTCGAACGGACGGAGCGGCCCTGGCTCCGGAGGGCGCGTGCGATCGGGGGCGCTCATGACGCACCTCCCGGCACGTACGCCAGCACGGCACGGTTGTCGGCGCCGAGGAAGTCCCGGGCGAAGTCCCGGACCTGGCCCGTCTCCACCCCGCGAACGCGCGCGAGCGTCGTGTTCAGCCGGTCGGGGTCGTCGAAGATCGTCGTGTACATGCTCACCAGGTCGGCGCGATGGTCGAGGTGCTCCATGCCGCGGACCTCGCGCGCGGCGGCCAGGGTTCGTGCGCGCTCCACCTCGGCGTCGGTCACGCCCGAAAGGGCTTCGAGCTCTTCGCCGGCCGCGGCCTCCAGCACACCCACGTCACCTTCCGGGAATCCCGTCACCCAGACCATCAGCACCGAGCCACCGGTGACCAGCGGAAAGGCGAAGGTGGCGACGTCGCGGGCGAGGCGCTTCTCGCGGACCAGGCGTCGGTAGAGCCTGGACCCCCTGCCCTGCCCGAGAATCTGCGCCGCGAGGTCGGCGGCGTCGAAACGCACGTCCGTGAACGGCGGAATCCGGCAGGCGATGAGTACCCGCGGCAGCGGAACGTCGCGCTCCAGCACCGTGCGGCGGGTCTCGCCGATGACCGCGGACACCTCGGTCCGTCCCGGCACGGGCGGGGGCGCCGCGCCACGGGGCAATCCCCCGAACCACTTCTCGGCGAGCTCGAAGACGCGCTCGGGCTCGGCGTCGCCGGCCACCGTGAGCACGGCGTTGTTCGGCGCATAGTACGTCTCGAAGAACGCCGCCACGTCGTCGAGCGAAGCGGCGTCGATGTCTTCCATCGAGCCGATCACCGTGTGGTGGTAGGGGTGGTCCTCGGGCCAGGCCAGCTTCTGCAGGTGCTCGTCCCAATCGCCGTACGGCTGGTTGTCGTAGCGCTGGCGCTTCTCGTTCTTCACGACGTCGCGCTGGTTGTCGAGCTTCTCCTGCGTCATGGCCGGAACCATGAAGCCCATGCGATCCGACTCGAGCCAGAGCGCGAGTTCGAGCTGGTGTGAGGGCAGCGTCTCGAAGTAGTTGGTGCGGTCGAACCAGGTCGTGGCGTTGAGCGAGCCGCCGGCGCGTTCGATCAGCTCGAAGTGCCCGTTCTTGGGCACATGTGCGGACCCCTGGAACATCATGTGCTCGAAGAGGTGCGCGAACCCGGTGCGGCCGGGGCGCTCGTTCCTGGACCCCACGTCGTACCACAGGTTGACCGCCACCACGGGCAGCGAGGCGTCCGGCGCGGCCACGACCCGAAGGCCGTTGGCGAGCGTGTGACGGTGGAGGGGAAAGCCGAGATCGTCGGGCACGGAGTGTTTCCTTGGTCTTCGAGTCTCGATGAGCCGGGATTCGCTACGGCCGGGTATGCAGCCGCTCGCGAAACGCCGACGGGCCCAGCGCGTGGCGCAGAAAGCGCGCGGCCTCGGCCGGGTCGCCGCCGAGCCGCTCCTCGACGCCTTCGGTGAGCACCTGGTCGGTGCCTTCGGCGACGTATCGCGCACGCTCGAGCATCTCCCAGGCCGTTTCTTCGTGCCCGGCGGCCGCGAGCGCCAGCGCGGCCAGCATCTGCGCTTCGGCATCGTCGTCGCGCAGGCGGGCCCCGGCCTCGATCTCGGTGGCGGCCTCTTCGGGGCGGTCGGCCTCGGAGAGCGCGAGCCCGAACACCACGCGGATCCACCCGTCGTCCGGGTCGAGTTCGGTGGCCCTGCCGAGGGCGTCGATGCCCCCCGCCAGGTCGCCGCCGAGCACCCGGCCGACGCCGAGCTCGAAGGCGATCACCGCGTCGTCGGGGTCGAGTTCCCGCGCGGCCTCGAGTTCCTTGAGCCCCTGCTCGACCTGACCTTCCCGGGTGAGGTAGGCGCCGTACATCCATCGAGCCAGGGGCACGTCGGGCGCGAGAAGCGCAGCCGCACGGAGCGCGGTCTCGGCCTCCGGATCGTCGAACTGCGCGAGCGCGGTGCCGGCGGTCGCAAGCAGGAAGGGGTCTTCCGGGTCGGCGGCGAGGCACTGCTTGAAGCGCTCGTACGCCACGCCGTCGAGTCCGAGCTCGCGCTCGGCGACGCCCAACCAGCAGAGCACGAACGGGTCGCCCGGAAAGGTCTCGAGACCCTCGCGGAGCGTTTCGGCCATGCCTTCGAAATCGCCCTCGTCTCCCTTGCCGTGCGCCTCGTCGAGCAGCGCCTCGAGCTCGGCGGCTTGCCGCGGATCCAGCCCGTCATCGTTCATCGTCTCAGGCTCCGTACTTGACCAGCCGCCCCGCGTGCGCGAGCACGAGCGACATGAGGTGGGTGCCGTGGATCACGCCGAGGTCGCCACCGCGGCACGCCGACTCGCCGAAGCGATCGGCCGACGGCCGGGCCCAGCGCGACGCGATCAGCGTCGGCACGTGGTGCCACGAATGCTCTTTCAGGAGCGTCGGCGTCGAGTGGTCGCCGGTCACCACGAGCACATCGGGCTCGAGCGCCACGACGCGTGCGAGCAATGCGTCGACCTCTTCGATCGCGGCAACCTTGCCGGCGAAGTCGCCGTCGTGGCCCTTCGTGTCGGGGTCCTTGAAGTGCAGGAAGTAGAAGTCGCGCTCGCCCCAGGCACGCTCGAGCAGGCCCACCGTCTCTTCGGTGGTGGCGGGTACTTCGCGCACCTTCATGCCGACCATGCGGGCCACGCCCCGGTACATGGGGTACTTCGCCAGCGCCAGCGCGTCGAGCCCGAAGCGCTCGTCGACCCCGGCGATGCGCTCGTAGCGCGCGAAGCCGCGGGCAAGGAACCCGTTCAATACCGGCTCGTCGGCCAACAGCTCGCGAGCCTGCGCGAGAAACGAGCGCACGACCTCGGCGGTCGGCTCCGACCCCGGCTCGGTCGCGGCACAGGGCAGGTCGGGCACCCCGGTGTCGAGCGGGTCGGTGTCGGTGAGCGCGGCGTCGAGCCCCTCGCCCCGCAGGTGCAACACCACGCGGTGCTCCTTCTCGGGCACGAGCGAGAGCGTCACGCCGTCGGGAGTTTCGAGTCGCCCATCGAGCAGCCCCAGCACCCGCCGGGCTTCCGCGTCGGAGGGCCGGCCGGCGCGCCGGTCGGTCACGCGCCCCTCGGCGTCGAACGAGGCGAAATTGAGCCGCGCGGCGACGTCGCCCGGTTCGAGCTCCAGCCCGACGCCCAGCGCGCTCAGCGCGCCACGCCCGATCACCCAATGCGTCGGATCGTACCCGAACAGCGACAGGTGCCCCGGGCCGCTGCCCGGCGTGATGCCCGGCGCCACCATCTCGAGCATCCCCAGAGAGGCGCGCGCGGCGAGGGCGTCGAGGGTCGGCGTGCGCGCGGTCTCGAGCTCGGTGAGGCCCGTGTCCGGGTGCGGCAGGCCGCCCAGGCCGTCGAGCACGACGAACACGATGCGGCCGCCGTCGGGGGCGCGGTCGATCTGGTCTTCGGGAAGGAGCGGGGTGCCCATGGCGTCGGGGTCGGTGTGGGGGTCCGGCGAACGCTGCAATATGGCGTCGGCCGCGCGCCGACCCAACCCGGGAGCGCCCCGCCGTCACCTTGCTGGTCCTCGGCGGGGGCCTCTACCATCCGGCGTTCGGGAACGCCCCTCCGCCAGCCACGAGGTCGTCATGATCCGCCGAAACCGAGCCCCTTGGCTCCTCGCCCTGACGGGCCTGCTCTTCTCGCCGAACCGCGCCGGGGCGCAAGACGTGGGGCAGACCGTCGAACGCAATTGGCGCGAGGTTCTGGCGGCGATCAACGACGTGCTCCAGTACACGGTGACGGTCGGAGGCCAGGAGGTGAACGTGCTCGGCCTGGTCCTCTTCGTCACGATCCTCGTCGCGACCTGGCTCGTATCGCGACTGATCCGCAGGGCACTCAAGGGCACGCTCGCAAGTCGCGGCGTGGACGATCCCGGCACGATCGCGATCGCGAACCGGATCCTGCACTACTTCATCATGGCGATCGGCCTGCTCACAGGTCTCTCGCAGATCGGCATCAACCTCTCGGCGCTCTTCGCGGCGGGCGCGGTCTTCGCGGTCGGGGTGGGCTTCGCGCTGCAGACGCTTTCTGAGAACTTCGTGTCGGGGGTGATCCTGCTGGTCGAGCGCTCGATCAAGCCGGGCGACATTCTGGAGGTCGAGGGCAACGTCATTCGGGTCCAACGCATGGGGATTCGCACCACGATCGGCCGCAACCGCGACGATGAAGACATGATCATTCCGAATGCGACACTGGTCTCGAACGTGGTGACCAACTATACGCTCAAGGACTCGGTCATTCGGCTGCGTGCCGAGGTGGGCGTAGCCTACGAGTCCGACCTCGCACAGGTGCGCGAGGTGCTCGAGACGACCGCCGAAGGCCTCGAGTGGCGGCTCAGGACCCAGGAGCCCGCGGTGCTGCTGCGCGAGTTCGGCTCGTCGTCGGTCAACTTCGAGGTCTCGGTCTGGGTGAGCGATCCGTGGCGCGCTCCGCGCTTCCGGTCGCAGCTCATGGAGGCCATCTGGTGGGCGCTCGCCGAGCACGACATCACGATCGCCTTCCCGCAGGTCGACGTGCACTTCGACGCGCCCGTGCACGAGGCTCTCGACCGGCTGCCGAGGGCCTCGTGAGCGATGTACCCGCACCCGATGCGCTCCGTGACGTCGAGCTCCTCGTGCGCTCGGGCCACGGCCTCCTGCTCTTCGACACGATCGAAGAGCGGCGCGCCGAGGGACTGCTCCGCCACGTGGCCGACCGCCTCGGCGTGCCGTTCTTCGTCTGGACGAGGTCGCGAGGCCTCGGCCGCGCCGACCTGCCCGCGCCGATCTACGAGACGGGCGAACTGGCGCAGGCGCTGACCCACGTCGCCCACGCCGACCTCGACGCCCTCTACCACTTCCAGGGGGTGAGCGCGGAAGCGCTCCGGCAGGAGCTGCCGCTCGCCCTCGCGCGCGACGCGGCCCGCGGGCTCCAGCGCCGCGTGGGCGCGCTCGTCATGACGGGCGCGGGGCTCGCGCTTCCGGAGGGGCTTCGTGCCGAAGGCACCGTCGTTCGCCTGCCTGCGCCGTCGTCCGACGAGCTCCGCACGCTGCTCGGGCGCGTGGTCCGCGACGTATCGGCCAGGCGGCACGTCGACGTGCGGCTGTCGCGCGCCGAGACCGACCGCCTTCTGGCGCTCCTCGCCGGTCTCACGACGACCGAGGCCGAGAAGGTGCTGACCCGCGCGGTGGTGGAGGACGGGTGCCTCGACGCCGACGACCTGGCGCACGCGCTCGAAGCCAAGCGCCGCGTCATCGAAGAGGACGGGTTGCTCGAGTACTACCCGGTCGAGGCGGGGCTCGCCCAGGTCGCCGATCTCGTGGCCTTCAAGGGCTGGCTCGCCGCACGAACCGCGGTGGTGCGCGACCCGGCGCGGGCGCGAGCCGCTGGGCTGCCGTTCCCGCGCGGGGTGTTGCTCCTGGGCGTGCCCGGCTGCGGCAAGAGCCTGTCCGCCAAGGCCGTAGCCGCCGAGTGGGCGCTGCCCTTGCTACGGCTCGATCCCTCCAACCTCTACAACAAGTACATCGGAGAGAGCGAGCGGAACTTCAAGCGCGCCATGGAGACGGCCGAGCGCATGGCGCCGGTGGTGCTCTGGATCGACGAGTTCGAAAAGGCGTTCGCCGCAGGCGGAAGCGAAGACGGCGGCGTCTCGCAGCGCGTGCTGGGCACCTTCCTCTCCTGGATGCAGGAGCGCGAGGGTGACGTCTTCGTGATCGCAACCGCGAACGACGTCGAGCGGCTGCCGCCCGAGTTCCTGCGCAAGGGCCGCTTCGACGAGATCTTCTTCGTCGACCTGCCCGACGCCGCAACCCGCGGCGAGATCTTCCGTATACACCTGGCGAAGCGAGGGCACGACGCCGCGACCTTTCCGCTGGGCGACCTGGCGGCCCGTTCGGAGGGGTTCAGCGGGTCGGAGATCGAGCAGGTCGTGGTGTCGGCGCTCTACGACCGTTTCGCCGCCGGAGGTACACTGGCGGCCGACGACCTGACCGACGAAATCGCCCGCACGCGCCCGCTGTCGGTCACCATGGCCGAGAAGATCGAGCGGCTCAGACAGTGGGCGGAAGGCCGCACGGTCCGGGCGAACTAGAAAGCTGCTGAAAAGACTGACACCTACCTACCGGAGACGACGATGACCGAAGGAGCGGCCTGGCTTGCGGAGTTCGACGCCGAGATGGCGAGCACGCGGCGCGTGCTGGAGCGGGTGCCCGCCGACCGGTTCGACTTCAAGCCGCACGAGAAGTCCTATGCGCTGCGCGACCTGGCGACACATGTCGCCAACGTGCCGTCCTGGACCGCGATCACGCTCGCGTCCGAGGAACTGGACCTCGGGCGGGAGTTCGAGCGTTTCGTGCCGGAGACGACGGACGACGTGCTCGCCCATTTCGACCGGCACGTCGCCGAAGCGCGCGCGGCGCTCGAGAAGGCGACGACCGACCAGATGGACGTGCCCTGGACGCTCCGCATGGGCGAGCAGGAGATCTTCACGATGCCGCGCCGTGCGGTCCTGCGCACCTTCGTCCTGAACCACATGATCCACCACCGCGCGCAGCTCACCGTCTACCTGCGGCTGCTCGACGTGCCGGTGCCGGGGGTCTACGGCCCGTCGGCGGACGAGCAGTAGCCGCGCAGGGTCAGGCGCCGGGTGACTCCACCCGTTCGATCAGCTCCGGCGCGTCGTTCGCCGGTCGGTTCACGGCCGTCGAGACCGGCCACGCCGCCAGGTAGTCTTCGGCGACGGCCGCGAGCAACGGCTCGAGCTCGCGTGCCGAGGCTTCCGGGGCGAGCCAGCGGTCCTCGGCGGCCCGGTCGGGCAGTATGACCGGCATGCGGTCGTGCAGCGGGCGCACCCGCTCGTTCGGCTCGGTCGTGAGGATCGTGAAGCTCACCAGCGTCGGCCCACCCTCACGGCCCCGCCACCGCTCCCACAGCCCCGCGAAGGCGAACGGGCGGCGGTCGGGCCGGTGGATCCACCAGGGCTGTTTCGCGGGTCGGCCGCCGGACGACGCGCCCAGCTTCTGCCACTCGTAGAAGCCGTCGGCGGGCACCAGGCAGCGCCGCTCGGCGAATGCGTCGCGGAAGGCCGGCTTCCTGGCGGCCGTCTCGGAGCGCGCGTTGATCAGGCGACCGCCGATCGACGGGTCGGCGGCCCAGGCCGGCACGAGCCCCCACCGCATGAGACCCAGGCGCCGCTCGCCCTCGTGCCCCAGCACGACGACCGGAGCGTCCTGCGTGGGCGCCAGGTTGTAGCGCGGTGGCCAGTGGTCGAAGGTGAGCGCCCCCACGTCGAAGACCTCCACCAGCTCGTCGGCCGGCGCGGTCAGCGTATAGCGGCCGCACATGACGTCACGACTCCTCGGGCACGCCCTGCCGGAGCACGACCAGCCGCCGCCCGTCGTCTTCGTGCCGTCGATAGCCGAGCAGGTGGAGCAGCTGCAGCGCGAACCATCGGGCGACTCGTCGGTCGACGACGAGGGCGCCGGAACGCGTCGGGTGCCGCGCCACCCCCGGCAGCCAGTGCACCCACCGCGCGGCGCCCACGCGGCGCAGACCGTACGAAAGGTGAAGCCAGAACGGGCGGAACTCCCGCACGACGAAGAATCCGTCTTCGCCCTGCACCTGGTAGAGCGGCATCAGTAGGCGCGCCGATTCGGGTGCCCGGACCTCGCCGTTCCGGTCGTGCGCCAGCACCTCGCCCCGCTGCACGCGCTGGAAGTTCCGGTAGCCGGGCCGCATGCGGAAGCCGTCGTCGGCCTCGAGCGCGTGCCGGTAGCGCATCTCGAGCACGCGCGGCAGACCACGCCCGGCGCGGCCCAGCGACTTGCGGGCGCCGGGCAGCTCGGGCAGCCGCGACTCGGGCAGCAGCCCGGTCGCCGCCAGCAGGAGCCAGACCGCTGCCTCGGCGCGCTCGGCCGCCTCGGTCTCCTGGTGCTGGCCGCTCTCGAACGCCAGCGTCACGCACCCGCGCCGCCCCAGGTACTCGTGCAGCGTGCCCTCGACCAGCTCTTCGAGCCCCAGCACGAGCGGCACCGGCAGCGCGAAGGCGAGCGAGCGGTTCAGGAGCGTGTCGGCAACGGTCGAGAAGGGGCCGCCGTCGCCCGACGTCGTGTGCAGATCGAGCACATACACCGGGCCGCCCTGCGCGTCGGCCAGCACGCCGTCGATCTCGTCGAGCAACTCCTTCTGCTCGGCGTCTTCCGTACTCCGGGTCTCGACGCCCCCGTTTCGGAGCCGGGCGACGCGCTCCGGGGTCCACGCGCGGTTCAGGTCGCGGTCGACGAACCGGAGCCCCCGTTCGAGCGCGAGGCGATTTCCGGCCAGGCAGACGATGCGCCCCCGCAGATCCCCCGAACGCGCATCGAGCGCCCGACCTACGCGTTCGACCGCGTGCACGCCGGCGGGCTCGTTGCCGTGGAGCCCCGCGACCACGATCAGCGACGGGCCACGGTCGGGGCGACCGAGATCCCAGAGTACCCTGCCCCGCGTCTCCAGCACTCCGGCGCTACTCCTCTTCCGACAGCCGCTCTTCCAGCAGCTGATACGCGATCGGCATGAAGTCCCGTTCGCCGACGATGCCCACGAGCTTGCCCGCCTTGACGACCGGCAGGCACGACACCTTCTGCTCGCGCATGAGCACGATTGCCTCGAGCGTCGGGGTCTCGGGCGACACGGTCACCGGATCACGCTCCATGATCGTCTTCACCGGGCGCTCTTCGGGGTGCCCGCCCGCGCCCGCCTCGGCGATGAGCCGCAGCACGGAGCGGTAGGAGACGATGCCCACCAGGCGGTGTTCGTCGTCTTCGACCAGGACCTGGCGGATCTGCTGTCGGTCCATGAGGAAGGCTACCAGTTCCACGAGCTCGTCTTCGTGCACCGTGAACAGGTGGGTCGTCATGTACTGCTCGACGCGCAGGTAGTTCTGCTTCCAACCGCCGGCCTCCTGGAGGGTGGCCAGCGGCCACTCGTGCACCGGCGCCGACTCCTGCTGCAGGCGCGCCATGGCCGCGGTCACCGCGCTGAGGCGCTCGGCGCGGGTGCCCTGCTCGCGCATCTGATGGAGCGAACGCAGCACCCAGCGCGAGCCCGTCTGCCCGGACTCGACCCGCGCCTGCACGATGCCGAGGTAGTGGTCGACGTGGTCGGCGTCGACGCCACAGCTCTTCAACCCCTGGCGCGCGAGGGGCAGCAGCGTTTCGAGCACCAGGCGCGGGGCCGAGACCGGTTCCCCGCCCACCCAATTGAGCGCACCCTTGAGGCCCAGCTTGGCGGCCGCGAGGAAGTTGCCCTTGGCGTCGTCGAAATCCATGACGCGCGTGATGTCGCCGTACTCTTCGGTGGCGCCCATGACCGCGCCGAGCCAGAACGCCGCGTTGGCGACCTCGTCGACAACCGTCGGTCCGGACCCGAGCGCCCGGCACTCGATGCGCAGGTGCGGCTTGCCCTCGCTGATGCCGTAGCACGGACGGTTCCAGCGATAGACCGTGCTGTTGTGCAGTTGAAGCGCCTGGAGGCGGGGCACCTCGCCCCGCGCGAGCATGGCCAACGGGTCTTCGTCGACGTGGCTGGCCAGGAGCACGCGGAAGCGGGCGATGTCTTCCTGGAAGAGGTCCACAACCGAGCGGTCCACCCACTGCTCGCCGAAGCGTACGCGGGGCGAAAGCTCGCGCATGTGGAGCGTGGCGCTCCGGGTGTCGAGCGACTGCTGGAAGAGCGCGATGCGTGTCTCCGCCCAGAGCCGTTTGCCGAAGAGCAAGGGCGAGTTCGCGGCAGCCGCCAGGACCGGCGCGGTGACGGCCTGCGCGACGTTGTAGAAGCGCGCGAACTCCTCGGCCGATACCTGAAGGTGCACCTGACAGCTCGTGTTGCAGGCCTCGAGCATGACCGAGTCGTGCTCCACGTGCAGCTCGTCGGTGCCCTCGATACGGAGCCGGTACGCGGTGCCCCCGCGCATGCGGGTCAGCGCGTCGTTCAGGGCGAAATAGCGAGGGCGCGGCGTGATGTTGTCGAGCGTCAGGTCCGACTTGGCGAGGGTCGGCAAGATGCCCGTGAGAACCACGCCCGCGCCTTCGGCCGCGGCCGCCTCGCGGGCGCGGGCGACGAGTTCGGCGAGCCGCTTCTCGAGGCGCTCGAAGGCATCGCCCCGGAGCATCATCGGCTCGAGGTTCACCTCGAGGTTGAAGCGTGCGAGCTCGGTGGTGAAGGGCTCGCCCAGGCGCTCGAGCACCTCGACGGCGACCGGCGCGGGCCGCCATCCGCGGTTCACGAGAAACATCTCCTGCTCGGCGCCGAAGCGTCGCACGCCGGACTCGATCAGCCCTTGCTCGAGCATCTGTTCGAGCGCCTGCAGGTCACGGAGCAGCGCCCGCGTGAACTGGCGGACCGCCTCGGGATTTCGCTCGGGAATCAGGTCCTGCCCCATGGGCGGCCTCTTACCGGAAAGTGGCGATCTGCGAGAGGGGCTTCTTGTCGATGTCGGGCACCGTCGCCCCGTCTTCCGCGTGCCCCACGACGAGCAGCAGGAAGGGGCGCTCGTTCGCGGGGCGCTCGAGAATCTCGTTCAGGAACCCCATCGGCGACGGGGTGTGCGTGAGCGTGGAGAGCCCGGCGTGGTGCAGCGCGGTGACGAGCATGCCCGTGGCGATGCCCACGGACTCGGTCACGTAATAGTTCTTCCGCTTCGACCCGTCGGGCAACGCCTCGTAGCTCTCGGCGAAAATCGCGATGAGCCAGGGGGCGCGCTCGAGAAAGGGCTTGTGCTCGTCGGTCCCGAGGTCGGCGAGCGCCTCGAGCCAGTCGTCGGGCGCGCGCCCGTGGTAGAAGGCCTGCTCCTCGGCCTCGGCGGCCTCACGAATGCGTCGCTTGGTCGCCGCGTCGGAGACCGCCACGAAGTGCCAGGGCTGGCGATTGGCGCCGTTCGGAGCGGTGCCGGCGGCCAGAAGGCACGCTTCGATGATCTCGCGCGCAACCGGGCGGTCCGAGAAATCGCGAACGGTGCGGCGCGCGCGCATCGTTTCGTAGAACGCACGCGCCCGCGCCGTCATATCGTCCGGCGCGTAGACTGGCCTCGCGGGAAGGGGAACGTGCGGTCGACTCACTGGCCCCGCACGAGCGACTGGTAGGCGTCGGCCGCCGAGGGCGCGCTCGCGAGCACGGCGAGGACCTCGGCAGGCGGACGATTCACCGCCTCCGAGAGGAATCGCAGGTTGACCAGCAGCACCACTTCACGGTCTTCGAGGCGAATGCCCGGCCACCCCGCGCTTCCGCGGGCGTCATACTCGCCGTAGGCACGCGTCAGGGGCCCGAGCGCCGCACCTTCCGGAAGGTCGACGTGGAGCGCGCCCGCGTGCACGCCGTAGCGGCTGCCGAGGTCGGACCAACTCCGGCCCGAATCGCGGAGGGCGGCCACGGCGTCGGCGGAGATTCCCCCGCGTCTCGCCATGAACAACACCACGGGGACCTCGTCGGCGGGAAGACCCCATTCCGAGAGAATCTGCACCTCGGCCACGGCGACACCGAAGTGTTCGCTGGCGGCCCGATAGTAGCCCTCGAGCGTCGCGGCGCTCTGCGCCTCGGCTCGGGGTGCGGCGAGCAGGAGCAGGACGAGGGCGATGAGGCGGGGGATTCCGGGGCGCATGGGCGACCTCCTTGAAGGCGACGGTTCGCACGCTCCGAAGTCGTGTGCTACACCATCCGTGCCAGAGGGTCCCGGCGGGTGCACCCGGCCCGGCCGTTCAGTTGCCCTCGACGATCTCACGGTACGACTCGGGATTCCACTGTGGGCGCTGATCGGCGTCGGAAACCTCGAGCCCGAGATAGAAGAGCAGGCGGCCGATGCGCGCCGTCTTCTCGCCGTCGATGAGTTCGACGTGGTCACCGGGCCGATGGTACTCGGCGTGGGTGCCGTTGAAGAAGAAGAGGACCGGGACACCCTTGCGCGCGAAGTTGAAGTGGTCCGAACGGCGATAGAAGTTCTGCTCCGGCCAGAGGTCGTCGATCGCCGTCATGCCGATCTCGGGGTGGCGCTCGTTCACGCGCTCGAGGGTCGCGCCCAGGTCGGAGTGTTCCTTGCCGATCGCGACGATCGTGTCGGGCCAGTTCCTGCCGACCATGTCGGCGTTGAGGTTGGCGACGATGTTCTCGACCGGCACGGTGGGGTTGTCGGCGTAGTGCGCGCTGCCCCAAAGGCCGTGCTCTTCGCCGCTGACGAGCAGGAAGAGCTGCGAGCGGCGGGGGGCGTGCGGCAGCGAGGCCATCGCCTCGGCTACCTCAATCACCGTCGCCGTACCTGACGCGTCGTCGTCGGCGCCGTTGTAGATGGAATCGCCGGTGGCGTCGGGCCGCCCCACGCCCACGTGGTCCATGTGCGCGCTGTAGACCACGTATTCGTCGCGAAGCACCGGATCGCTGCCCCGGAGCACCGCCACCACGTTCGGGGCCTGGACGTCCTGCAGCACCTCGACGGCCACCTCGAGCGCCACCTCGACGTCGGTGCTCTGGACCGACACGGCCGCGTCGGTGGCACCGAGAAGCTCGTCGGCGGCCAGCCCGGCGGCACCCAGCGCTTCGCGAAGGGCCGCCTCACGCACCAGGATGGTCGGCGGAGCCGCCCCACCTCCGGTGACGCGGATGGTGCGCTCGCCGACAGCCCGGTCGGTGTACATGCGCCAAGCCTGGTCGTCGCGGGTGTCGACCCGCCAGATCGCGAGCGCGCCGGCCTCACGAAGGGCGGTCGTCAGATTGCCGCCGCCCTCGAGCTCGGGTCGCCCCGCGATCAGCACGTGCCGGCCGCTCACCTCGTCGCCGGG
>CBFGQV010000031.1:0-14030 GCA_965651045.1 uncultured bacterium | reverse complement strand
CGAGTTGCTTGCGCCCCGCGGCAAGTGCTCCGCTCACCGCGAAAACGGCCACGCCGATCAGATCGACGACATACAGGAGCATTCATGACCCCGTTCGCAGGTACGCAAAGGGCGCGCTCGACCGGAGCGGATGAATATCGCCCCGGGCCCGAGACAGTTGAGCAGGCCGCCTTCTACTTCACCGCCCGCGAGGGAGCAATCCTCGTGCGTGCAGATTCCAGACTGCGCAAATACCTCCCCATCCACACGGCACTGGACGATCTCCCGGCCGTCCTCCTCCACCGCGTGCGCTTCGCCTTCTGGAATCGTATCAAGGCGGGCGATGGGCCACTCAGTCACGATTCGGAGCTTGCGACCTCCGGGCGATGGACCACCGTCAGCAGGAAGGCACCACCCCCCGAGGACGCCACCGCATGGCGAACTCCGGCTCCGAGCATAAGAAGGTCGCCGGCTGCCAACTCGTACTGGCCCTCCGGCGTTGACACGCGGATGTCACCGCGGAGCGGGTTGATGGTCACGGGACCCTCCGCGTGATGCTCCTCCAGGGTACCCTCGGGAGCGAGAACGACCAGGGTGACCCGCAATGCTCCGTCCTTGGTCAAGGTCCTGGCCGTCCGGCCATGCTCCTCCAGCGCTCCCGGGCTGCCGGTCCGCTCAAGCTCGTCGTCGAGGTGGAAGAGAAGGGCGTCTCCGCTCAGTGGGCGCTGGATTGATGGCATGGTGTGCTTTCCTTTTCTGTGGTTTCCGAGTCTCCAGACACGGACCTGCAAGGTACAGGTGCCTTCCTCCGGAAACTCGGAGGCCATGACGGTGACTTTTCACGCGCTTGAGGTCGTGATTCACCATGAGCTCCAGCGTCTGGGCTGATCCAGCGGCCCGTGATCCCGAAGGGACCCACATTGGCTCCAAGTCCAAGCCTTTCCTGCATTTTCCGTTCCAGATCCCCGGTGAAGGAAGCGCACAAGACTCACCTCCCGTGCAGGCTCCTGCTTCAAGCCGGTGCGCCCGCGCCGACATTCCCAGCAGGCTGCAGATAGACGGCCCCTCGGGCTGGGGGGGATGCCTTGCAACAGAGCCGCGAGTCACCAAACGCCACATTCAGGGTACACAAGCGGGCCTCCTGCCCCCTCGCGGCTCGAGCGCGGAGCCCAGGAGTGGACAGGTTCCTGACCGAAGCCGACGGATTCTCGGCTCAAGACCTGACGGAGGCATAGATGCTGAAGACTTCCAGAGCGTTTCGAACCCATCGACGATCCCCCGCTGACGGAATCGCAGGCGGAACGGTGCTCGCCCTCGCAGCCATCCTTTTCGCAGGGGGATGTGAGGCTCCCGAAACCGAGACGGCTTCCCGCACTGACGGAATGGTATGGGGCACTCCCGAAGCGGAGGTCTTCGAAGAGGAGTACGCCGGACCTCCTGCCGTCGGGAGCACCCTGACCCTGGCGCCCCACCTTGCTCCCCTCGAAGCAGGGAACCGAACCCACGAGGTGCGCCTCGACGTGGTGAAGCAGGAGGTCGAAGTGGCCAGCGGGGTACGCTACGAAGCGTGGACGTTCGGCGGGAGCGTGCCTGGACCCGTCCTCCACGTTCGCGAGGGAGATCGCGTGGTCTTCACGATGAAAAACCGCTCGAACGAGGCGGTCCAGGTCACGGCACCGGCAAACGGTGGCGCCCCCTTTCTGAGCCAGCTCGCGGAGGATGACTACCAGGCGGCGACCCCGGCCATCATGCCGATGGTCCACTCGATGGACTTGCACTCCGGCACCGTGGCCGCCGATGACAAGTGGAGAAACATTGGGCCAGGCCAGACGATCCGCTTCGAGTGGGTCGCCAACTACCCCGGCGTGTACCTCTATCACTGTGGGACCCCGAGCGTACTCCAGCACATGTCCATGGGGCAGTATGGGGCCGTCGTCGTATCGCCGAGGGACGGCTTCCCGACTGACGACGTCGTCGATCGGGAATACGTGATCATCCAGTCAGAGTTCTACCTCACCGAGGACGACGAAGGGACCTACGTCTACGACCTGGACGCGGCGCAGGCCCGGTCTCCCCTCATCGTGGCTTTCAATGGACACCGGGATCGCCACATGGTGGACCGCCTGGACGCCGTGGAAGGTGAGCGTGTGCGGCTCTATCTCCTGAACGTAGGGCCCAACGGTACGTCGTCCTTTCACGTGATCGGAGCGATCTTCGACCGAGTCTGGTACGAAGGGAACGTGGAGAACGAATGGCGTGGCATGCAGGCCGTCCTCCTTGGTGCCAGCAACGGGGCGGTCGTGGAGTTCATCGTCCCCGAAGCCGGTGAGTACGTGATGGTCGATCACGAGATGGCCGATGCCGAGAAGGGTGCCAAGGGCATCATCCAGGCCCGTCCTCGACCATGACCAACACTGGCACCGGCGGCGATTCAAGCTGATGCCAAACCCGGAGGTCCGGGCAATCGACCACGAGGGTTGGAGATGCTTCTGGAGTCCGTGTAGGATTTACATCCGCCCTCACGATCCTTCGGAAAACACCCGGGACGGGCAGGCACGGCCCCATCTTTGCACCCCTATTGGGTGGGCACCCTGCGCTACCAAGAAGTGCGCGACCCGGAGTTCCTGGAACTTCAGTTCCCGCACGGCTTCGAGGGTCTCCCCCCCTGCGACGCAGGGGGTTTCCCTCGTGCCAACCAGGAGCCAGCGGTCATGCTTCACCTACAGATCGTAATCGCCAGCACCGGTCAGGGGAGGAAGGGCCATCTGGTGGGAGCGTGGTTCGAGACCATCGCTCGCAAACACGAGGCCTTCGATGTCGAGATGATCGACCTCCGCACCGTCGATCTGCCCATGTTCGACGAGCCCGAGCACCCGACCATGCAGGAATACGTGCACGAGCACACGAGGGCCTGGAGCCAGACGGTGGCACGCGCCGACGCCTACGTGTTCGTCACCCCGGAGTATGACAACCTCCCGCCGGCCTCGCTCATCAACGCCGTACAGCATCTGGTGCGCGAGTGGGCCTACAAGCCGGTGGGCTTCGTGAGCTATGGGGGCGTCTCGGGCGGCACCCGCGGCGTCCAGGTCCTAAAGCAACTTGTCCCTGTGAACCACATGATGCCGATCCCCAAGGCCACTGCTCGGACAACCGCTTCTTGAGATCCACGAGGCGGAGGTCCTGCTCGCGAGACCCCGAGTCGGGAATCCCGATCTCTTCGACGAAGCTCGTCACGGCGGCAACGATCACCTCTTCCGGTGATTTCCACCGTCGATAGAGGGTCGCCTTCCCGACGCCCCCCCGATCCGCGATCCTCACCCCCGGCCCCGAGAGCCTCGTGCCACACGCTGTGGCCCGTCGGCGAGGGAGTCATCGAGCGGCACGTCGATCCGAACGGTCGTACCGACGCCGAGGACGCTGTGTATGTCCAACGCGGCCCCGACCTGGCCGGCCCTTTCCCGCAGGCCGAACAACCCGAGGCCCTGGCCCCGTTGCCACTCGCGTTCAACGTCGAAGCCCGAGCCGCGGTCGACCACGACCACGCACAGCCGACCGTTGGCCGTGTCCAGGGTAAGGGTCGCCTCGCGGGCTCCGGAATGGCGCACCACGTTGGATAGGGCTTCCTGGATCATTCGGTAGAGCGCCAACTCGACGGATTCAGCGATCTGGACCGGCAGCGCTCCCACGGTGACCTGGACGTCCAGCCCGACCTGGGACATGTCCCGGGCCAGGCCTCGGACTGCAGCTTCAAAACCTGCGTCATCCAGCGCCGGAGGACGTAGGCCGCGGGCGTAGCGCCGGATGGACTCGAGGGTCTCGGCGAGTTCCGAGCGGAAGGCCTCCAGGTGACGGTCGAGATCGGGATCGTCGATTTTCCTCCGCACAGCGCTAAGGCGGAGCATCAGCGCCGCGAGCCGCTGGGCAGTGTCATCGTGCAGTTCCCGCGAGAGCCTCTTCCGCTCTTCCTCGGCGGCCCTCACCGAGCTCGCTGCCAGCCTGCGCAGTCGAACCCGATACCTCGAGATACTGTCGAGCATGTCATTGAGAACACGTCCGAGGCGGGCCAGTGAGGGGTCAGCCACGATGGAGACGGAGGCGCGAGCGTCCAGGTCACCGGCCTCCACTCTGCTCGCCGCGTCCTCGATGCTCCAGAGTGGCGAAAGGGCCAGGCGCAGGATCAACCAGTTGGCGAGGACACTTACGACAACGCCCACCGTGCCTACGGTCAGGACGAGGAGCCAGACGGAATGACTGGGCCAGGCCCGAGCGACATGTGACACGAAGGCGGTACCGGCGACCGCCCCGAACGCCACGATGAGCGCATTGGCGATAAGAATCTTGTAGAGGAGAGGAACCCCCAGGAGCGCGCGCGCCCACCGGGTCCATACGCCACCTGCGTCATGCCCTCCGCGCTCACGGCTCATCGAGGATCACGGCGGGGCGCCCAGCCCGACCCGAGCCCCTGAACCGTGCTCGGCAGCGCGGCGGGCAAGAGGGGACCTGGGACCCCGTCGACCTGTCGCCGTAACCGAGTCTCAGGCATCGTCACCCGGCTTCGGTCAAAGCATAACAGCAGGAAGGGTCGCCTGCGGGAATGTAGCTCGTCCGGACGAGGCGCTTTCCGAGCATCTCACGGACGAATCGGAGCTCCGACCGGCATGGTGTCTTCGTGACTTCGACGAGACTCCTCATGGGGCAGTGGCACAGCCGGAGCAGTTTGCGGTCCTCGTCGTCTGTGAGAACCTCCGCCATGAATCCTTCCTCGGTGAGCACGCGGGCAACCTCCTCGATGCGGTCGCCTTCGCCAGACCCCTCGAGTCTCTGGCGCACAGCGGCACGACGTCGTTCGACCTGTTCGTCGAAGAAGTCACGAATGAGATCCGCTTGCCCCTTGTCCTGCAGGAAGGTGGCGAGATCCTGGAGCGACGCCCCCTCCTGATTCGGAAAGAGAGCCTCTGACGTCTCGCTCAGGACGTAGATGATCTCCGGGCGCCCCGGTCCGATGCGTCGCGTGCCTCGCCGCTCGACCAGCCCCTCGCGGCCGAGCGACTTCAGATGGGTGCGAATCGTCTCGACACTGAGATCGAGCGCCCCGGCCATCTCGGGAATCGTGCCGGAGCCACGCCGCTTGAGATGCTCGAGGATCTGTCCCTGGCTCTTGCCGATTCTGGTCGAGATCATTCCTTGCTGCTCCCGTCGTCCGTCTGTCGAGGCGGACCACTCGAATACAACGCGGTGGGGTCCCTTGCCGGGAAGGTCCTACGCAGCGCTTCATCGAGGGCGTCGTCAGCGCCCTGCCCCAGCGAGGGCGGACTCGGAGCTTTGAGGCCGATCAAGTGCCGGACCGCGTCCATCGTCATCCGGGCCCGCTCCCGGGCCCGGTCAGCCCCATCCGCCAGAAGCGCATCCAGCCCCGCCTCGTCCTGCCTCAGCTCCATGAACCGTCTATGCACAGGTCCAACCTCCCGCTCCAGGACATCTCCCAGAGCGTTCTTGGCCTCCATCCAGTCCGCTTCGCCTCGACGCAGACGGGTCTCGAGGGCCTCAACCTCTCCCGGGGACGCGAAATGACGGTAGAGCTCCACGACCGGCGCGCCCGTCGGGTCCTTGGGCGCACCGACCGGGCTCGAGTCCGTCACCATCTTCCGGACGAGGCGACGCCTCTCCGTATCGGTCGCCGCCAACGGAATCGTATTGCCGTAGCGCTTGCTCATCTTCCGCCCGTCCAACCCGGGCACCGATTCTCGTTGCTTCGCCGCGAACTGCGGTTCCGGAAGAGGAAACGTCTCCCCATACGCCTGGTTGAACCGCCGCGCCATCTCGCGAGCAATCTCCACGTGCTGCTCCTGGTCGGGCCCGACGGGCACCGTATCCCCCCGGAGAACGAGAATGTCCGCGGCCATCAGGACCGGATAGGAGAATAGGCCGAGCGAAGGCACTGCTTCGTCGGATCGTGCCGCCTTGTACGCGTGGGCGCGCTCCATCATGGCCACAGGAGCGAGACAGGCGAGGACCCAGGCGAGTTCGAGCACCTCTGGCACATCTGACTGCCGGAAGAGGACCGTTCGGTCCGGATCGAGCCCGGCGGCCAGAAGCGCGGTGGCCACGTCACAGACGTGACGGCGAAGCTGCCCAGGACGTCGAACCGTCGTGAGGGCGTGGAGGTCGGCCACGAACAGAAAAGCGTCCGTCTCGTTCGCCATCTTGAGCGCCGGACGCATCATCCCTATCAAGTTGCCCAGATGGGGCTCTCCACTGGGCTTGATCCCGCTGACCAGCACCGGGGGGGACATGGTCACGGATCTGCCCGGCCGGGGGTTTCAACCACGGTGAGAAGGAAAGTGGCACCCTGCTCCGAGTGGACCCGATGCGGCACCCCCGCTCCAGCAGTCAGCAGTCGGTCGGGTCCGACGTCCTGCGTTCGGCCGTTCGCGATGAAGGAGATTCTGCCTTCGAGGGGGCGGATGGCGATAGGTCCAGACGCGCGGTGCTCCGCCAACTCACCTCCGGGCGCCAACACCACCATAGTGATCCTGAGCGGCCCATCCTTCACCAGTGTCCGTGCGGTTCGACCGCTACGCTCGCTCGTCGCAAGGCCTCCGGTGATGGCCCGCTCCTCCTGAAGATCGAACACGAGAACGTCACCCGACAGAGGGCGATCAATCGACGGCATCCTGACCTCCCGGCTGTGGCGAACTGTCATCGACCTTCCGCACGTGTACACGCCACGTCTCCGGTCCGGAGTCCAGATAATCGAAGCCGAATGCATTCACGCCGCGGGTCGCCCGGAGCGTGTAGTACATGCATTTCGGGTCGTGGTCGACCGTCAACTCGAGCGTCTGACCGACCCCCAGGCTCTCGTAGGCGTCCATGATCAGTTCGAATCGGTGCTTGGGTTCCACGGCACGCACGTCCAGTGCCACGAGCTTCATCGGTGTACTCCTTTCCAGGGCTCGGGGTCGGAAAGCGCTACCAACTCCGGATCGGCGGTCTTGCTCCCACATCCCCATCCCCCTCTTCGGCCAAGCCACCCCTGCCAGGCGATGCGGTAGCGCGTGGAGGTCGGCGTGAGAGTCAGCGTGCCGTCGTAGCCAGCGAGAGCTAGCCGACCCGTCATTTCCCCGATTCCTCGTCCCTCGTGCAGTGCGGCCTCGGGCCCCCCGCCCTGGAGGCGAACATGCCGAAGTCGCGGGCCGACCTCGTCGAGCAGGGCCGCCACGGTTCGCCCCGGCGGGCACGACACAGCGTCGACGTCCCAGGCCACGTCCAATCCCTCGTCGCGCACCGCGCGAGCCTGCTCGATGGCATCGAGCCCCCTCACGACGACGGCCACCGAGATCCCCTGACCGGCGATACGGCAGGCACGCTGAAGACGGGTTCCGAACTCCATCGAACCATCGACCAGGATGGCCACGTTCAGGACTTCTCCGAGTCGAGCCAGTCGGAGGGGCGTCGCTGCCCCTGTCACCCGGAAGCCGGTGACCTCGACACCCTCGACTCCTGCGGTCCCCAGCCTTGCAGCCGCTACCATCGGCCCCGTCGGAGCGATGCCGTGGGCGTCACCTTCCCGGAGTTCGACGACCGAGAGCCCACGTCGGGCGGCCGACTCGCACAACTCCTTCAGGGGCGCGTCGGGGAGTGCCCCCGAGCAGAGACCGAGCCTCATGCCTTCGCTCGCTTACCGATTTGGACCCTCCAAACGCTCGGTCCCTGCTCGAGGTAGGTCCACTCGAACTCGTCCTCGTGCTCGAACTGGAACTGGTAGCGCAAAGGCAGGGGGTCGTGATCGTTGACCAGGATGAAGGAGCTCCCCGGCTCCAAGGCTGCGAACGTCTGAAAGATTGTCGGATGCTTCTCGCGGGGCGGAATGACCCGCACATCGAGCGTCATCGTATCGGACATGACGTGAAACCTCGTGGTTGAAGTAGACGACCGGACACGTTCAGGGAGCCCGGCGGATGAAGACACGCACGAGTTCGGGGGACTGCTCCCGGACTTCGTAGGAAAAGCCACGCTCTTCGAGCTGTGGCAGGAGGAACTGCGGAACACGGACGTTGAGCTGGACCAGCGTTTGGCCTTCGGGAAGCGCCTCCAACGCCTCCAGCGTCCGGACCATGGGCTCCGGTGGTTCCAGGTTTCGTACATCGAGGACGACCACCTCTTCCGCTGCCGGCTCCGCCGAAGCTTGGTCCGACGCGTCCGAGAAGGACCGCGGCAACCCGCCGGACGGGCCGACATCCGGCGAACTCACAGGGTAGAACCACACCTGCCAGTCATCTTCCGCGAGTCTCTCCGTGTGGTGGGTGAGGCCTTGACCCTCCATCACCGCGTAGAGGGGTACAGGCTCGAAGATCGCCCGCACGCACAGCGCGCCCCCGTCCGGCACATCACGGCGAGCCGCCATGATCTGGCTAAAGGGCTCGTGGCCGGCCCGGAGCGCCTCTCGAACATCGAGCCGGATCACCTTCTCCTCCGGAATCGATGCAAGTTCGGAAGGCCAGGCACCGTTCGTTTCCCCGCCGTCCCCGGGGCGGGCATCCAGTTGTCCGGCGTGGCTCTCGTCCTCCGGCTCCTGGTTCAGTCTGGCGACGAGTGCGTCGGGATCGAGCCCGGCCATGTGCGCGACCTGTTCCACGCTCAATAGGCTGGACATCACCTTCCGCATCTCGGGATTCCGGAGTCGCTCCAGCGCGGGCGAGAGTCCCGCAAGAACCTCGATGAATGCCTCGTCTCGGCGGATCAGCTCCAACACGCGGTCCGTTCGTTGAATCACCATGCTCCCTCCTGGATCATGCCTGGGTGCCAGCGTGGGTCCCAGATCAGGTTTGGGTCTACGCGCTCGACACCCGGGACGGCGGAAACGGCGTGGACGATCGCGTTCGTGATGTGCGCCTCCATAGGACAGCCCGGCGTCGTGAGGGTATAGAAGACGCTCGCCTCGCCGTCGACGACGCGGACATCGTAGACCAGCCCGAGCGTCACGATGTCGAGTCCGATCTCGGGATCGATTACGGTCCGAAGTGCATCTCGAATCACGGGTTCGAGCCCCCCGGCGTCGTCCGAAGCACCACTCATGCGGGTCTCCTGCGCGCGAGTCGAATCATCTGTACGCCCTCGACGAGTACTCCCGCAGTGAATCCCACTGCAGACCACCGAACCACGCTCGCGTTGCCGAAAAGGACACCGGTCGCCGCACCCGCGACCCCAAGGCTCAGCAGGGCAGCAGCGATGTTCGCCCAACGCGTCTCGTACAGTTCGGAGACCTTTGGAACCGGCTGCTTTCCGGCCAGCGGCCCGAACCGGTGATACCAGACGAGGAAGGGCACGATCTTGTAGTAGTGGGCGGCTACGAAGAGGCTGATTCCCCCCACGAGGACGAGCACGTACCCGGTGGCGAACCGTGGATCAGCCCGGCCGAAGGCGACGGGGCCCGCCAGCAGCAGGCCCACGGCCAGGAACCCCAGCGCGAGGGCCGCGAGGCGCATACCCGGGTCGAGAGCACGTCGCACCCTCTTCCGGTAGACACGGGCCGCATGGACCAGAAAACACGTCACTCCACCACCCATCAGGAGCGCGGGTGCCCAACGGCTGAGCACGTCGGGTGCGTGATGGAGAGCCGCGAGGGCGGCGGCCCCGGCAGCAATCAGCACCACGGCAGCTCGGGAGAGGGCCTCCCCCGCGCCGTGGCTCAGCAAGAACATCGGGAGAAGACGGTGGGCCACACCGACGATGACGAGACCCACCCAACCTCCGAGCGCGACATGTATATGGACGCCCAGGGCAAAAAAGCGGTTCGGGCCCAGGTACCCCCACCGTAGATTCCCGGCGAGCGCGAGCCCCAGAACGAGTGTGAGGAGGAGGAAGAAACCGGCCCCTAGGAGGGCCCACCAGGTCACGTCCCGGCGGGTCGCTCGCACCAGCGTGATCCCGAGGTTGACCAGGAAGAGGCCCAGGCCACAGACCAGCGTCACGGCACCCACGACCATGACAGTGGTCTGGCCGGTCACGAGCCCCACGATGAAGAGTGGTAGCCCGGTCACGTAGACTCCGAAGCTGACATGGGCCAGGCCGATGGACCGGATGGGCTCGCCCAGCGCCACGGGCATGAACTGGTAGAGCGCCCCCATGATGGAGGTGGTGATCCACCCGAGGGTGAAGAAGTGGGTGACACCGATCACCCGCGGCGACGGATAGGCCCCGGTCGAAAGCTCTTCGGCAACCAGCACAAGGCCGACCGCACCCAACACGAGGAAGACCAGTGCCGCGGTGAAATGCTCACCCGGGAGCCTGAACGGCGGTGCCTGACGGCTGGCCACGCCCATCGTGCCCAGAGTCGAAGGTGGAGGCGCGGTGCTCACGGCGCGACCGCTGCGCCCAGGGGCCTTCCCGTCGGCGAGAGAGCGAGTCTCTCCACCACTCCATCTGCGATCTTCCGGAACGTGCGCGCCGTGACCGTATTCGGGGAGCGGAGTACCGCGGGCTCTCCCCTGTCTCCACCCTCGACGGTCTCCTCTTCAAATGGCACGGCGCCCAGGAGGGTCAGTCCAGTGTCCTGGGCCAACCTCGCACCCCCGCCCTGCCCGAACGGGTGCGAACGCCGGCCGCATTCGCACTCCGCGAAGGCCATGTTCTCGACAACTCCGAGGACGGGCACGTCGAGCTTCCGAAACATTTCGACCGCCTTGCCCGCCTCGATTGCGGCGAGCCGCTGGGGCGTCGTCACGACGACCGCACCGTCCACGACGATGGACTGCGCCAGCGAGAGAGGCACGTCACCCGTACCCGGTGGCAGATCCACGACCAAGACATCGAGCTCGGGCCAGACCACCCCGCGGGAGAACTGCTTCACTGCCTTGCCGACCATGGGTCCCCGCCATACCGCGGGCGATTCAGGGCCGAGAAAGAAGCCGAACGACACGACCGACAGCCCCAGGGCCTCGAGGGGCTCGATCTGCTTCTCTTCGCTCATGCGGATCCGGGTCGCGCCATCTTCGAGGCCGACGAGGACCGGCACCGAGGGCCCGTAGATGTCGGCGTCCAAGATGCCGACGCGATGGCCGAAGCCACCGAGTGCGAGCGCAAGATTCACGGCAACGGTGCTCTTGCCTACACCGCCCTTACCGGCACCCACCGCCACCACTCTCCGGACGTTCGGTAGTCGGTTTCGGTCAGCCCAAGGATCTCGGGACCGGGTCTTCTGCTCCGGGCTCAGGATCTGGACCTCCGAGCGGACGGCCCCCGCCTTCCGGAGTCGATCACGTATCTCCGAGCGGAGCAGGTCCGGCACGTCTTCTCGATCGGTCGACAGCAGTAGGGAGACATGGACGCGCCCGTCGCGGACCGTGACGGAACGCACGAGCCCGAGCGACACGATGTCACGCCCGAGTCCGGGGTAGCGCACCGCGGCCAGTGCAGTGCGCGCTGCGTCCTCGGTCAGCATCACCTGCCCCCTCGGCTGTGGAACGTTGTGGATCTACAAGCTCACGAGTTCCGCGACTCCGAGGCGGGATTTCCGTCACCTCGTGGTCGCTCCTCTTTCACTCGGGACGCTTGCGCGAAGAGAAGCATCTTTCACATTATTCCTATTGTCAAGTCTTTTATCATGATAACTCGACCACACTGCGGGAATGGGATCGGATGACACGTCGAAGGATCGAGCCGCCGTCGATCGGAGCCATCTTCCGACCCGAGACCCCGTTGGGGTGCACAACCACCCGGGGTCCAAAGGTTTTCGTCATGCTCCATGAGGACTGCGCGCGCTGCCTCACGTGGGCACGACAGGAACTCGGGGAAGTCCGAGACGAGATCGCTCGGTGGGGCGGGCGGATCGTGCGGTTGGATGGCGACGATCGTGCCGACGATCCTGAGGCCGCATGGCTCGCCGTCGTGGATGAGTGGGGCGAAGTCTTTGAAGTGGTGCGGTTCGGGGCAGATCATGGGTTCCCGGCACCGTCTGGCGTGGTGGAGTGGACACGCTTCGTGGCGATCCAGTGCCCCGAATGCGAGGGACCGGAGGGACCATGGCGCCAATGATCCTCGACGGGAGTGCGCTGGCACGGCGCCGGGCCCCGGATCTGCGCGATCGTGCGTGCGCCGTCGCGAAGGCACGGGGCACCGCTCCCCGCCTCCTTCTCGTCGCCTTCGAGGGGCCGGATGGTTATGCGCAATGGGTGTCGGGCAAGGTCCGGGCCTGCGAGAAGGCTGGGGTTGATGTGACAACGCTTATCATCCCGAACGATGTCGGCACCCGCGATGCCCGCATCACGTTCGAAGATGCCGTCATAGCCGCCCGAGCCGACGCAGTCTTCGTTCAGATCCCATTCCCGCCCAGCATCGACGGTGATCTCCTATCCGCCTCGATTCCTCCCGACTCGGACATCGACCTGATGAGCCCGCATGGCTTCCGGGAGTTCGTCGGCGGCAGGGAGACCAGGCCGCCTCTGACGGTGGCGGCCACCCTTATGCTGCTCGAGGCTCACCGTGTGCGTCCATCCGAGCATACAGCCCTGGTGGTCGGTGACATGACACCCTACAACCGGATGCTACGCGCGGCGCTGGACCGACGCGGCGCTCAAGGCGTCATCGTCTGTTCGGTCTCATCCGAGCTGACCGCCGCCCTCGCGGAAGCGACGTTGGTGGTGACCTCCGTGGCTCGGCCAGGTGCCGTACGGAGTGGTGACTTCGCACCAGGCGCGATCGTGGTTGACGGGGGATATTTCAACCCGGGCGGTGTGGGAGACATCGATCTCTCGGACGGGATCGAGCACCTGAAGGCAATGGCACCGGTCCCCGGCGGCATAGGCCCGATGATGGTGTCCGCACTCGTCGAAGCGGTCGTCTCACGAGCGGAGGGCTCGGTCTGGCTAATCTGAAGCGCCTTCTCGCTCACGGGCTCTCTTCAAGCGCCCCCGCCAGAGCGGAAGGCGGAAGTCCCCCAGGTAGGCGCTCGAGGTGACCGTGCCCGACCCCCCAGGGCAGAGTTCGCGAGCCTCGATTCCCCGAACCGCCACACCCTTGGCTTCGAGCCCGTCCTGCACCGCTCTCGCCACGTCGTCGGCGAGTCGCGAGGGGGTCTGGAGTCGATGGGCGAACAGATCCACCAGTCGTGCCAGCTTGGACAGCCCCACCACCGCCTCTCCAGGCAGGTACGCCACATGGGCACGACCGTAGAACGGCACGAGATGCTCTCGACACATCGAGACGAACGGGATGTCCCGGAGAAATCAACGGGTTCTTCTCCACCGCGGACGATCGCACCTACGCGAGATCGTCGCGCGCTGAGGATTGGGAAGGCGTCAGGCGCTCCTCCCGGGCGACCTGACGCCCCACCCATCGAAGCCACTCGGACGCGGTCAATCCCATCTCCGCTGGCCGAAGGTGGCACCCCAGCTCGAAGGCGATCAGCTCGGACATCTGCATGTCGCAGAGGCCCCGTTCCAGGTGGTGCTGCACGTCCCGGAGAATACGACTCCGGCACCCGCTGTCTCGCCGAGCCAGACAGTTTCGGAGTCGCTCCTCCGGTGTTCCCTCGCGCCGATGGCTCCAGCCAGCGGAGAACGCCTCCTGGAGCAACTCACCCAGGTCCGAGTCATGATCCATGCTGCTTGTACCTTGCTACAAGGTTTGCCATTCAAGGAAAGATGAGTCCGGAGATGTCGAGATGCGAATGGGTTGCCTGGACGCGCGTGCGGGCACACTATTTGTCATCATATTTATGTTGACAAATAAATGACGATCGGGTACCGTCTGCCCAATCGACTCTGCACCTCACGAATGGATGTTGGAGCAATGCCCGATCAGATAGGCCAGACGCTCGCACAGGCTCACCTTCTACGGCGCAGACAAACCCCGTGACGGAGCGACAGGTGTGCGGGGTCGGAGACCTCTCAGAACACGAGGCTCGTGCGTTCCAGGTCGGCGACCGCGAGCTCGTTCTGTGCCTGATGGACGGCCACGTGTGTGCCCTGTCGGGCGAGTGCACACACGAAGCTCTTCCCCTGGACGGTGGCACCGTGGAAGACGGCGTACTCACCTGCCCATGGCACGGCGCC
>CBFGQV010000030.1:0-14047 GCA_965651045.1 uncultured bacterium | reverse complement strand
CGCCCGGTCCGCACGGTGACGCCGTCGTGGCGCCACTCGAACTGCACGGTGGTGGGAATCACGCCCGGCGCGAAGACCTCGGCCAGCACGACCACGCGGCCCCGCAGTGCACCCAGCGGCACGGCCTCGACGAGCGTATCTGCAAGCGCCAGGGTCTCGCGATCGATGTCGGTCGAAAAGGTCGCCGACTTCATGCGGAGCGGCACCGGCGGCACGAGCGCCGGCATCAGCGTCGCCACCACCAGAATGACCACGCCCGCCCCCGCCATGCGCCACCGCGCCCCGGCCCCGCTGTGCAGCCGGTGCCGGGGATCCCCCCCTCGAAACGCGAGCGGCAGCGAGGTGCCGACCGAGACCAGCGCTGCGAGCGGCGTGGCGTAGCGCGGCGCCAACCCGAAGATCATGGGAATCAACAGGTTGAGCGCGGCGAACGCGACCGTCGCGAAGAACACGAGCCCGAAGACCGGTCGCGTGCGCAGCCAGCGGTCGAAGATCAGGTCGAGGCACGAGAGCACGCCGAGCCCGCCGAGAAGGAGCAGGAAGAGCACGTTCGGCGACCCGAGGACGGTCGAGTACGCGTAGAACGGAAGCAGGAAGAAGAGCGTTTCCTGGTAGAGGCTCCGCGTGATGTACGACGTGACTTCGGTGCCGAGCGACGGGGTCCAGTCCTCGCGCGCGCGTTTTCCGAAGAGCAGCGTGCTCGCCCAGGTGAGCCCCAGGAAGAGGACCACCCACGGCACGAACGAGTAGCGCTCGCGCGCGAGCAGAATCACCACCACCCCGGTGGCGAGCGCCCACACGGAGTGGATCATCCAGAAGAGGGACCGGTGGCGGCCCCAGAAATCGGAAAACCGTTGGTAGAGGGTCATGGCCCGCGCCGATGCACGTTCCGGGCCGGGGCGTCGGCGTTCAGAACCCGTCCACGCTGCGGTACGCGGCGATCACGGCTTCCTCGCCCTCGGCGCCCGGACGGCTGTTGCCGTGCTCCATGCCGAGTATGCCGTCGTACCCCTTGGCGTGAATGTGCCGGAAGACGTTCCGATAGTTGATTTCGCCCGTCGTCGGCTCGCGGCGGCCGGGGTTGTCGCCGATCTGGAAGTAGGCGATTTCGCTCCAGGCGCGGTCGAGGTTCGGTAGGAGGTTGCCCTCGGTGATCTGCTGGTGGTAGAGGTCGTCCAGAATCTTGCACGCCGGGCTGTCCACCGCTCGACAGATCTGGTAGGCCTGGGGGATTCCCGTGAGGAAGAGGCCCGGGTGGTCGCGCGGATTCAGCGGCTCGAGCACCATGACCAGCCCGTGGGGCTCCAGAATGTCGGCCGCGCGGCGGAGCGTCTCCACCACGTGGGCGGTCTGGAAGTCGGGGTGCAGGCGCAGGTCGACGTGGCCGGGCACGACGGTCATCCAGGTCGCGTTCACGCGTTTCGCGACCTCGACCGACTCGCGAATCTCGGTGAGGAATTCGTCGCGTCGGGCCTCGTCGCCGCTCGCCAGGTTCGGCTCGCGCCAGTAGATGGTGTGCGCGACGAAGACGCCCATGCGCATGCCGAGCCGCGCCATCTCGGCCGCGATGCGCTCCTGTTCGGCCACCGGCCGCCCCTTCATGCCGTTGTCTTCGAGGCTCCGGAAGCCGCGCTCGGCCATGAAGCGGAGCTGGTCCACCGGGTCGTCGCCGGCCGAGGCGGAGAACATGCCGAAGTGGGGCGCGTAGTCGAGCTGGAAGGGGTCGTCGTGTCGGGTGCCCCCGGCCTCGACGGACCGGGCCGTCGTGGGGGCCAGGCCCGCCGCGCCGACCGCGGCGGCGGCCGTCGCGGTCCGTACGAAATCGCGTCGCTTCATCGTCGCGGTCTCCTCACCAGGCTCGGGTCACGCCGGGCACCGGAACCGGGTACCGGCCGTCGGCGTCGGGCAGAACGGGCGGGTCGGCGTCGAACGCCAGCCGCGCCGGCTGCAGGTTCAGCTCGGACTGGAGCGCCTCGTTCCATTCGACGACCTGCCCCGAGTAGGTCGCCATGCGGCCCAGAATGGCGGTCAGCGTGGCCTCGGCCCCCACCTCGGCGTCGGCGTGGCGGTACTCGCCGGCCGCGATCGCGGCGAAGAGTTCGTCGTGCTCGACCTGGTAGGGGTTCGGGTCCTCGGCGTCGTCGTGTTCGAAGAGCGTGTGGCCGCTCGCCGAGACGATCACACCCGGGCGCGGCGCGTCGCCGCTCGTACCGTGGAAGGCCTCGGAGACCCGCTCCATGCAGTCCGGCATGTGGCGGCACTGGCTCAGCGCGCGCCGCCCGCCCTCGTACTCGAACTCGACGAAGTGATGGTCGAAGATCTCGCCGTGGTCGGGCCCGGTCCGTACCTGCCGCCCACCCTGGCCCTGCGCACGCACGGGGTGGCTGCCGAAGGCCCAGTTCGCCACATCGATGTTGTGAATGTGCTGCTCGACGATGTGATCTCCGCAGAGCCAGTTGAAGTAGTACCAGTTGCGCATCTGGTACTCCATCTCGGTCTGGCCGGGCTCGCGCGGGCGCACCCAGACGCCGGCGCTGTTCCAGTACACGCGGGCCAGTACCAGGTCGCCGATCATGCCCGCGTGCAGGCGGTCGATCCATTGCTGGTACACGCGCTGGTACCGCCGCTGCAGTCCCACCACGACGTTGAGCTTCTCGGCGCGGGCCCGTTCGGCCGTGGCGAGCACCGAGCGCACACCCGGCGCGTCGGTCGCCACGGGTTTCTCCATGAACACGTGCTTGCCCGCGGCCACGGCGGCTTCGAAGTGCGCCGGCCGGAAGCCCGGTGGCGTGGCGAGCATCACCACGTCGCAGTGCTCGAGCACGCGTCGGTAGCCATCGAAGCCGGTGAAGCGGCGCTCGGGCGGAACGTCGACCCGTGCCGCGACGTCGACGGCGCCCTCCTGCCAGTCGTCGTCGGGCGGGCGGAGCAGTGCCTCGAGGCTTCGCTCGAGCCGGTCTTCGAAGGCGTCGGCCATCGCCACCAGCTGCACGTCCTGCCCCGACGAGAGGGCCTGCACCGCGGCGCCGGTGCCGCGCCCGCCGCAGCCGACCAGACCGACCCGAATGGGGTTTCGTCCGGGTGGGGGTGCGACGCGCCGGTCGGCGACCCGGGTCGCGTCGGCGGCGGCGAGGTGCCGGGGGTCGCCGGCGAGCCCGGCGAGTCCCCCGAACGCGGCGACCCCTCCAGCCCTCACGAAGTCTCGGCGGTCCATCTCATCGCTCCTGGTCGGGGGGAATCACGTCGTTCCACCACGCCCGAACCTCGTCGAGTGTTCGAGCACGCGCGTCGCGCACGAGCCGAAAACCCACGTGCGGCGCGTCGGTGTTCCACCAGCGGCTCTTCGGCACCTGCGGATCGCGGCGCTTCCACGCGCCCTGCTCGGGCTCGCGCGCCGCGCACCGGGCCGCGCCGGCGCCCTCGGCGAACGAGCCCCCACGGACCACCCCGCGGCCCGTGGCCGGGGCTCCGGCACGCGGGTCGCTCGCGGGCGTGTCGGCGGGCAGCCCGGCGTAGAAGTCCGCGCGGTAGGGGTCGAGCGTCCACTCGGCGGCGTTGCCGAGCAGGTCGTGCACGCCGTGCGCGCCGGCCGCGAGCGCGCCCACCTCGTGCAGCCGGCCGCCCGCGTTCTCGGCAGTCCAGGCGTGCTCGGCGAGGGGCCGCGCGTCCAGCCCCTCGGCCCGGCACACGTACTCCCACTCGGCCTCGGTCGGCAGCCGGTAGAGTCGACCCGTGTGGAGCGAAAGCCAGCGCGCGAACCGGAGCGCCCCCTCGCGCGTCATGCCCACGGCCGGGCGATCCCCGCCGCCCATGCCGTGGGCGGGATCCTCGTACGGGGTCGACGGGTGCGTGACGGCGTCGATGCCGGGCGGCAGCGGCTCACGGGGATTCCGGAAGGCCGCGTACGCCTCGTCGGTCACTTCGTGAATCCCCACCCAGAGGGGGCCGACCGACGCTGTGCGAACCGGGCCCTCGTCGTCGTCGCGGCCGGGCTCGTCGGCCACCGATCCCAGCGAGACGCCGCCCCTCGGCAGGTACACGAATGCCATCGAGATCTCCGTGCCCGGCACCGTCTCGGCGCTTCTCTCGCCCGCCCGCTGCGCCTCGGCGGGCGCGGTCAGGAGAACGACGGCGAGGGCGCCGACGAGGGTGCCGACGCGGGCGGAGCCGGGGGTGCCCGCGGGTGCGCCGGCGAAGCGAGCGCCAGGGGCGAGACGGAGGTTCATGGCGTGCATGATCCGGCTCGTCCCCGCGATACACAACCCCGCCCCTCAGCAACTTGGCGGCTCCGCGTGTGTTGTAAGGGCACGGGGGAGTCGACGGGACCCTTCCTCGGGACACCGCTCGGTGCCCCGTTCGCACGTTACGACCCACACGAGGACGATGATGATAGATCGGGTGCGAGGCACCGCACTGTTCGCTCTTCTCGCCTGGAGCCTGGGGCCCACGCCGGGTGCGGCGCAGGAGCCGCTGCGCGAACTCTCGCTCGCCGAAGCGATCGAGCTGGCGCACAGGTACAATCCCGAGTACGGCATCGACGCCTCGGGCCTCGAGACGCTGGGCTGGGAACGGCGCGAGATGTGGGCCAATTTCGTGCCCAACCTGAACGGGTCGACGTCGTTCGGCTATACCGCCTCGGGTGAGCGCCGCTTCGGCGACGTCTCGCTCGCGACGCAGCCCGCGCGCTACTCGTCGAGCTTCAACCTCGGCCTCTCGCTCAGCCTGAGCGGGTCGACCTTCCTGCAGCCGTCGCTACGTCGGGCCCAGGAGGCGGCGGTGCGCGCCGACGTGCGGAGCGCGTCGGCGGCGCTCACCGATCAGGTCACGCAGGCGTATCTGTCGGTGCTGCGCGCGAGCGAGGCCCGCGAACAGGCCGAGACCGAGCTCGAGCGCACGCAGACGTACGTGCGGGAGGCCGAGGCTCGGGTCGAGGTGGGCGCCGGCACGCCGCTCGACATTCGCAGGGCCGAGGTCCAGCAGGGGCAGGCCGAGGTCCAGCTCCTGCAGGCGCGCAACACCGAGGCTACGGCGCACCTCTCGCTGGGCCGTCTGCTCGGCGTCGAGGTGGCCGACGACCTCGCGTTGACGACGACCTTCGACGTGTTCGACCCCGGCCTCGAGGTCGAGTCGCTCGTCGATCTCGCGGCGCGCCAGAACCCGACGTTGGCCGCGGCCCGGAGCCGCCGCGGCGCCGCGCGCACGCAGGTCCGGGCGGCGCAGAGCCAGTACCTGCCCTCGGTATCGTTCTCGGCGGGGCTCTCCGGTTCCGTGTTCAAGACGGGCGATGTGGGAATTCTGGTCGACGAGCGCCTCGGGCAGCTCGCGAACCAGTACGGCAACTGCCTCGAAGACAACCGGCTACGTGAGCTGCTCGGAGATCCCCCGAGAAACTGTGCGCAGTTCGATCCCGAGATTCCGGCCGTGGCCGACGCGGCCCGCCGCCAGGTCGAACAGCAGAACCAGGGCTACCCGTTCGGGTACGACCGCAACCCGCTCTCGGCCTCGATGAACATCTCGCTGCCGATCTTCAACGGGTTCAGCCGCGAGCTGCAGGTCGAGCAGGCGCGTGTGGCCGCGGACAACGCCGAACGGCAGGTGCGCGGGGCGGAGCTGACCTTGCGTGCCGACATCGAGGCCGGCGTCCGGGCCGTCGAAACCGCGCGCCAGACGGTCGCTCTGCAGGCGCGCATTCGCGAGACCGCGGCCGAGGAACTGCGCCTCGCGCAGGAGCGCTTCCGGCTCGGCCTCGCGAGCTCGATCGAGGTCGTCGACGCACAGGCCGGGCTTTCGCAGGCCGAGCGCGACGAAATCAACGCCATCTACGACTTCCATCTCTCCTTCGCCGCCCTCGAGGCGCTCGTGGGGGCACCCCTGAGGGATTCCTGATATGACCGAGACCAACGCCATCGCCCGACGGAGGGCGCCCGCAGCCGGCCTTCTTCTGCTCGTGGCGACCGCCGGGTGCGGGGCAGCTCCAGAGTCGGAGGAAGCGCTCGCGCAGGGGCGCCCGCAGGAGCGGGCGATCCCGGTTTCCGTGCGGACCGCAGCGCCCGGCGCGATCAGCGTGACGCTTCGGGCGTCGACCAACCTGGAGGCGCGCGAGGCCGTCGAGATCGTGCCTCGCCAGGGCGGCCTCGTGGCCGAGATTCTCGTCGAGGAAGGCACGCGTGTCTCGCAGGGGCAGACGCTCGCGCGCCTCGACGACGAGCAGTGGGTGCTGCAGGCCCGACAGGCCCGCGCTCAGGCGCAGGCGGCGGCCGACGCCGTCGTTCGGGCCCGGGCGCTCGCGAGTCAGGAACTGCTCTCGACCGCCGAGGTCGAGTCGCTCGTTTCCGACTCGGCCGTCGCGCAGGCTCAGTACGAGCTCGCCGAGCTGTCGGTGCGGAACGCGCGCATCACGTCGCCGATCGGGGGCGTGGTCACGCACCGCTACATCGAACGCGGCCAGCAGATCACCACGGCCAACCCGGCGTTCGCGGTGGCGGACGTCGACCGCCTCGAGGCGGTGGTGGCGATTCCCGAGCGCGAGGCGCCGCGGGTGGAGGTCGGGCAGGAGGCGCGCGTGCTGATCGGAGACGGCGGCACCCCGGTGGCGACGGGCCGCGTGGAGCGCGTGCGGCCGGTGGTCGATCCGGGCAGCGGCACGGTCCAGGTGACGGTGGCGCTGGCCGCGACCGGTGCCCTGCGTGCCGGACAGTTCGTGAACGTCGACATCGTGACCGAGGTGCTCGACAACCGCATCACGCTGCCCCGGACGACGGTGCTCGTCGACGGAACCTCGCCCCGGGTCTACGTGGTCGAAGACGGCCGCGCGGTGGAGCGTGAGGTGGTGCTCGGCTACTCGCGGGGCGACGAGGTCCAGATCGAGTCGGGCATCGAGCCCGGCGACACCGTCGTCATCGTCGGACAGGACAACCTGCGGCCGGGCGTGCCGGTGCGGCTGATGGAGGTCGACGGGCGGCGCGTCGAGACATGAGGGTCGTCGACTTCTCGGTCCAGCGCCCCGTGGCCGTCTCGATGGCCTTCGTGGCGGTCATGGTCTTCGGCGTGGTGTCCTTCACGCGTCTGCCGCTCGACCTGCTTCCCGATCTCTCCTTTCCCACCGTCACGATCGAGGTCACCTACGATGGCGTAGGCCCGCGAGAGATGGAGAACCTCGTCTCGCGGCCCATCGAAGAGGCGATCTCGGTGGTGCGCGGGGTGCAGCAAGTCACGTCGCGGTCCCAGCCCGGGCGCTCCGACGTGACGATCCAGTTCCGGTGGGGCACGGACATGGACTTCGCGACGCTCGAGCTTCGCGAGCGCCTCGATCTGCTGAACCTGCCGAACCAGGCGGGCCGCCCCACGATCGCGCGCTACGATCCGTCGTCGGAACCGGTCATTCGGTTCGCGTTGATCTCGGATCGCCCGCTCGACCCCACCGTGCAGGAAGACCGTCAGGCGTTGCTCGACCTGCGGCACCTGGCCGACGAGCAGGTGCGCCGGGGCATCGAGAGTGTCGAAGGGGTCGCCGCCGTGCGCGTCACGGGCGGGCTGGAAGAAGAGATCCTGGTGGCGGTCGACGAGAGCCGGGTCGCGGCCCTGGGAATTCCCTTTCTTCAGATCGCCAACCGTCTCGACGCCGAGAACATCAACCTCGCCGGCGGCATTCTCGAAGAGGGCGAGGCGCAGTACGTCGTTCGCACCGTGAACGAGTTCGTCGAGCCGTCCGAGATGTTGAACGTGGTCATCGGCGAAGCTGCCGGGGAGCCGGTTTTTCTCGGCGACGTCGCCACCGTGCGCCGCGAGGGGCGTGAGCGCGAGACGATCTCGCTCGTGAACGGCGCCGAGTCGGTCGAGCTCGCGGTGCTGCGCGAATCGACGGCGAACATCGTCGAGGTCTCGGAGTCCATTCGGACGCGCATGGCGGCCCTCGAGGAGGACCTGCCCTCGGGCGTCTCGGTCTCGGTCGTCAGCGACCAGGCCGGGTTCATTCGGCAGGCGGTGCGCGACGTGCAGCTCGCCGCGATCGTCGGCGGCCTGGTCGCCATGGTCGTGCTGCTGCTCTTCCTCCGGCACCTGCCGACGACGCTGATCGTCGTGACGGCGATTCCGATCTCGGTGGTCTCGACCTTCGTGCTCATGTTCGCCCGCGACATCAGCCTCAACGTCATGTCGCTCGGGGGATTGGCGCTCGGCGTCGGCATGCTCGTCGATTCTGCGATCGTCGTGCTCGAAGCCATCGCCCGCGAGCGCGAGGAAGGCCGCACGCCCCTGGAGGCTTCACGCGTGGGCACCGGCAAGGTCGGAAAGGCGGTCATCGCGTCGACCCTGACGACGGTCGCGGTCTTCCTGCCCATCGTCTTCGTTCAGGGCATTTCGGGGCAGCTCTTCGGCGATCAGGCCTGGACCGTATCGTTCGCCCTCGTGTCGTCGCTCGTGGTGTCTCTCACGCTGATTCCCATGCTCGCGGCGCTCGGTGGTGGCGTGCGTGCGCTGACCGGCGAGGCCACGCACGACGAGCCGACGGCGACCGAGCCGGGCCGCGTCGGGGGCGCCCTCGCGGCCGGCGCGGGCGGCGCGGTGCGTGGAGCGCGTGTGGTTCACGACGCGGCGGCGACGCTCATGCGTCCCCTCGCGCGGGGCTTCAACGGGGCGTACGACGCCGTCGAGCGACGCTACCCGGGCTGGCTCGACGCCGCGGTTCAGCGCCCGCTCGTCGTGCTGGGGGGCGCGCTGCTCGCGCTGATCGCGGGGGTCGCGCTGCTGCCGACCATCGGCGTCGAGCTGGTGCCCGAGTTGCGCCAGGGTGAGTTGGTCGTGGAGCTCGAGGGCGCACCCGGCACGAGCCTCGCGCGCATGGAGGAGTTCGCACGCGAGGCGGAAGCGCGCATCGTCGACGAGCCGGAAGTTCGCGAGGTGTTCACCGCGGTCGGCGTGCGGGGCGGGGCGGGCACCCTGGGGCGTACGGGCGAGCGGCAGATCCATGCCGCGACCCTGCTGGTTCGGTTGCAGGGGATGGGCGAAGACGAAGACGGGGTCGCGGCGCGCCTCGCCGAGCAGCTCGAGAGCCTGCCCGGACTCCAGGTGCGCGTCGACCGGCCGAGACTCTTCACGACCAGCCCGCCGCTCGAGGTGGAGGTGCGCGGGTACGACCTCGAGGCCCTGGAGCGCACCGCCGACCGCGTGCGAGAGCTGCTGCCCTCGGTGCCGGGCGTGGCCGGCGTCGAAGAGGAGCGCCGCCAGTCGGTGCCCGAGCTGGTGGTGCAGTTCGACCGCAATCGCCTCGCCCGGAATGGCCTCACAGTGGGCGACGCCGCCGACGCCCTGCGCTCGCGCGTGCAGGGCGCGATGGCCACCGAGTTCACGGAAGGTGATCGTGACCTGGCGGTGCTCGTGCGCGCGCGCGAAGATCAGCGCGCCACGCTCGAAGATCTGGCCGACCTTCGCATCGAGACGGCCGCCGGCGGAAGCATCGCGCTCTCGGCGGTCGCGACGCTCGACTTCGGCAACGGCCCCGCCGAGATCGTACGCCGGGGCGGATCGAGGGTGATGCTGGTCGAGGCGCGTCCCGGCGCCCGGGACCTCGCGTCGACGCTCGGCCGCATGAGCGAAGCGCTCGGGCGCATGCCGACCGAACAGGGCATCACGGCGCGCGTGGCGGGCCAGTCGGAAGAGCTCCGCGCCTCGGTGCGGTCGATGCAGCTGGCGCTGCTGCTGGCGGTCTTCCTGGTCTACCTGGTGCTGTCGAGCCAGTTCGAGTCGTTCCGGCTGCCGTTGGTGATCCTGGCGGCGGTGCCGCTCGCGCTTCCGGGTGCCGTGGGGGCGTTGTGGCTCACGGGGCAGCCCATCTCTGTCGTGGCACTGATCGGCATGGTCATGCTCGTCGGCATCGTGGTGAACAACGCCATCGTGTTCATCGACTGCGTCAACGGATTGCGGCGAGACGACGGCTACGCCCTCGACGCCGCGCTTCGGGAGGCGGGCCGCGTGCGCCTGAGGCCGATCGTCATGTCGACGCTCACGACGGTCCTGGGTCTCGCGCCCATGGCGCTCATTCCGGGTGAGGGTGCCGAACTGCGAATCCCCCTGGCCGTGCCCGTGATCGGCGGCCTGGTGCTCTCCACCGTTCTTACGCTCATCGTCGTGCCCACGCTCTACCGCTTGATCGAAGCGCGCCGCGAGCGCGCACACGCCGCCGACCCGGTCTCCGCACCGGCCCCCGAACCCGCCTGAGCGATGTCGCTTCCGCGCTTTTCCGTCCAGAGGCCCGTCACCACGGGCATGCTCGTGGTCACGGCCGTCATTCTCGGGTTGATCGGTCTTCGGCTGATCAACCTCGACATGTTTCCGACGTACGAGCGGCCGGTGCTGCAGGTCTCGGTGCCGTACCCGGACGCGTCGCCGGCCGAGGTGGCGCGGCGCATCGTGCGCCCGCTGGAAGACGGCCTGGGTACGGTTCGGAACCTCGACGCGGTGCGTTCGACGGCGAGCCAGAACAGTGGGCGCGTGGAGCTCGAGTTCCGGCCCGGCACCGACATGGACCTCGCCGCGCTCGAGGTCCGCGAACGGGTGGGCGTACTCCGGGGCGAACTGCCGGAGGACGTGCAGGACATTCGGGTCCGCCGCTACTCGTCGGAAGGCGAGCCGCTGCTTCGGGGCGCGATCGGGTGGGAGGGTGACCCCGGCGCGCTCACCCAGCTCGTCGAACAGCAGATCGAACCGCGCATCTTGCAGGTGCCCGGTGTCGCCGCGGTCTCGTTCCAGGGGCTCGAAGCCCGCGAGGTCACGATCGAACTCGATCAGGACCGCCTGCGCTCGGCGGGAGTGACGCTCGGCCAGATCAACACCGCGCTCTCACGGGGCAACCAGAACTATTCGGCTGGTGAGTTGCGCCTGGACGGAACGCGGTTCCTCGTCCGCGCCGAGGGCCAGCTCAGCGAGATCGAACAGATCGAGAACCTGCCGCTGAACACGGCCGGGGTTCGGCTCGGCGATGTGGCCGAGGTCGTGTACGACTTTCCGGAGCGCGACTTCTTCTACCGCATGAACGGGCTTCCCGCCCGCCAGGTCGAGGTCTTTCAGGAGTCCGAGGCGAACATCGTCGATGTCGCGCGACGCGTGCAGGAGACCTTCGCCGAGCTGAGCACACAGCCCGGTCTCGAGGGCGTGACCTTCCGCCTCTGGCAGGACCAGTCGGAAGGCATTCTCGAGGTGCTCGAGCTGCTCGCGTCGGCTGGGCTCGTGGGCGGGTTGCTCGCCGTCGTCGTGCTCTATTTCTTCCTGCGCCGCTTCACGCCGACGCTGGTGGTCGCGGCGGCGATTCCCGTGTCGCTGATCTTCACCGTCGCGATTCTCTATGCGGTGGGCGAGAGCCTGAACATCATCACCCTGTCGGGCCTGATGCTCGCCGTGGGCATGTTGATCGACAACGCGGTCGTCGTGGTGGAGAACATCTTCCGGTACCGCGAGATGGGCGCCGACCCCGATACCGCCGCGGTGGACGGCGCGAGCGAGGTCGGGCTGGCGATTCTCTCGGGCACGCTCACCACCGTGATCGTCTTCACGCCGCTCTTCTTCATGCCGCCCAACCAGATGGGCGTGCACATGACGGCTTTCGGCGCGTCGATCTCGGTCACCATGCTCGCCTCGCTGGTGATCGCCTTCACGCTCGTGCCGCTGCTGGCAGTGCGGCTGCTGCGCGGCACGATGCCCGAGCCCGGCCGCCTCGTCCGGTGGCTCGGCGAGACCTACCGGCGCGTGCTCGATCGGGCGCTCTCACTGCGCTGGGCCACGGCGCTCGTGACAGCCGTGCTCTTCGTGGGCGGGGGTGCGGTGCTCTGGAATCTACCGCGCGAGATCACACCGGAAGAGGACCGCCGCTTCATCGCGCTCACCGTCAACACGCCGCGCGGCATCTCGGTCGAGGAACGGAGCGCGATCTTCGAGGCCGGCGAGCGGGTGCTGCTCGACAACACGGAGCTGTTCGAGATCCAGCACGTGTCGGCGTTCTCGCGAAGCAACTTCGCGCGCATCTTCATGACCCTCGTGCCGTTCTCCGAAGGCGGCGAGATTCCGACCGCGGTCATCTCGGAGATGATCCAGGACAGCCTTCCGGTGATCGCCGGGGTCGAGTGGAGCGCCCGGCGCGGGTTCGGCGGCGGCGGAGGCGTCGAGGTCCGGCTGATCGGCGAGAATCCGGCGACCCTCGCCGACCTCGCCGAGCGCCTCGAGGTCCACCTCAGGGGTTCCGTGACGGGGCTGAACGAGATCCAGAACTCGCTGGTCTCGGGCAGCGAAGAGGTGCGTGTTCGGGTCGATCGCTTGGCCGCGGAGCGCGAAGGCCTGACCTCGCGTCAGGTCGCCCAGGCCATCGCGGGCGGGCTGCGCGGAACCGTCTCCACACGGTTCCGCTCGGGCGACCGCGAAGTGGACGTCACGGTGCAGCTGCGCGAGGAAGACCGCCTCTCGATCGGCCAGATGCGGAACCTCGCGATCGGCGCGCCCGACGGCCGCAGCATTCCGCTCGGGGTCGTCGCGGACATCCAGGTCGTGGGGGGGCCGCGCGACATCTCGCGCGAAGACCGTCAGACGATTCTGACCGTATCGGGCGAGATCGCTGCGGGCGCCCACCGCGAAGACGTCGTCGCACAGGTGCAGGAAGCGATGGCCGACTTCGAGCTTCCGGCGGGCTACCGCTGGGACCTCGGCCGGCGTTGGGGTGAGGAGCAGCAGCAGTTCACGGACATGGCCGTGGCCGGGGGGCTCGCGCTGGCGTTGATCTACATTCTTCTCGCCGCGCTCTTCGAGAGCCTGCTCCTGCCGCTGATCATCTACTTCTCGATCTTCTTCGCCGTGCCCGGGCTGGCTGCGGTCTTCCTCATCACGGGCAGTACGTTCTCGTTGCTCGCGTTTCTGGGAATTCTCATCACGGTGGGAATCGTGGTGAACAACTCCATCGTCATGGTCGACCTGGTCAACCAGATGCGCGCCGAGGGCAAGGGGCGCCGGGAGGCGTTGCTCGACGGCTGTGCCGCGCGACTCCGCCCCATTCTCATGACCAGCCTCACGACCCTGATCGGGCTCATTCCGATGGCCTTCATGGCCACGGAGGGCATGGGCCAGATGTTCGCGCCGATCGGCCAGGCGGTGGTGGGCGGGCTCACGACGTCGACGGTGTTGACGCTGATTCTCACGCCGACGCTCTATGCCTGGTTCGACGACATGGGGCTCTGGCTCGCCGGAGTACGGGCCCGTGCCCGCCGGGTCGCCGGAGCAAAACGCATGTTTCCGAGCAGTCTGCCTGACGCGTCCGAAGGTGCGTCGTGAACCGATGCTCTGAGGGGCCGGTTCCCTAAATCGTTGTAATTTGTGCGCTTAGGGCCTGGCGATGAGATGGTCGGGCGATGCGCGGGTGTTCGGCACATGGCTCGCTTCGAGGGCTGGAGCGACCGGTTCCATGCGCGTGGCGCCGGTGCGGAAGCATCCCTCAGACCCAGGAAGTGGTTCCATGCGTACCTTTCCCTTCGCCCGGGCCTTCGCGGCCCTGGCCCTGGTCGCGCTGTGCCCCGCGGTCGCGGCGGCCCAGGTCGACTCCAACGCACCCGGTGTCTCGCTCGCCGCGGGCGCCAACGAGTCCCTCACCGTCACGCTTACCGGTGTGAGCGCGGTGAACTTCGACCTCGACGCCGGCACGACCGTCGGCGGTGACAACGCCGTCTCGATCGAGACCGAGTGGCGGCTCAGAGGCAGCCGAACGACGCTCGAGCTCTGGGGCTGGTTCAGCTCCTCGACCGCGGCACTCACCGACGGCTTCGGCTACGACATTCCGACCAGCGCGGTGCAGGGCCGCGTGGCCACGGGTGTGCCGACCTCGTTCACGGCGTTCACGGCGACGGGCCCCTTCGGCGCGGCGGGAGCGGCACTGAAACTGGTGGACCTGTCGGTGAGCGCGCCCGCACACCGCGGCTCGCGTTCGGACGATCTCGAGTTGCAGATCGACCAGACCGGGCTGAACCTGCCGGCCGGCACCTACACCGGCACGCTGACGATCCAGGCGACGGCGTTC
>CBFGQV010000029.1:0-14333 GCA_965651045.1 uncultured bacterium | reverse complement strand
AAGCCGCGCTCCACCGCGCCGCCGCCGCCCAGGCCGGGTGGCGGCGGACCGGGTTCGACGAACGAGCCGGGCTCATGCGCCGGGCCGCCGAGGTTCTGCGGCGGGGTGCCGACGACTACGGCCGGCTCATGGCGCGCGAGATGGGCAAGCCTCTCGCCCAGGGGCGGGGCGAGGCCGAGAAATGTGCGTGGGTGTGCGACTACTACGCCGAGCACGCCGAGCGCTTCCTGGCCCCCGTGCCCGCCGAGACCGACGCGCACCGAAGCTACTGGTCGTACGAGCCGCTCGGGCTGGTGCTCGCGGTGATGCCCTGGAACTTCCCGCTTTGGCAGGTCTTCCGCTTCGCCGCGCCCACGCTCATGGCAGGCAACGGTGGGCTGCTCAAGCACGCGTCGAACGTTCCGGGGTGCGCACGGGCCATCGAAGCGATCCTTCTCGAGGCGGGATTCCCGGAGGGGCTGTTCCAGAACCTCTGGCTCGACCGCGAGCAGGTCGAGCGGGTGATCGGCGACGACCGGGTGAGGGCGGTGACGCTCACGGGCAGCGTCGGCGCGGGGCGCGCGGTCGCCCGGGCCGCGGGTCAAGCGCTCAAGAAGACGGTGCTCGAGCTCGGCGGGAGCGACCCCTACGTCGTGCTCGCCGACGCCGACCTCGATCGCGCGGTCGAGAGCTGCGTGACCTCCCGGCTGATCAACTCGGGGCAGAGCTGCATCGCGGCGAAGCGGTTCGTGGTCGTCGACGCGCTGCACGACGCCTTCGTCGAAGCGATGGCGGCCCTCATGGCCGACCGTGTGCTCGGACACCCGCTCGACGAGGCGACCGACGTCGGGCCGCAGGCCCGCGCGGACCTGCGCGACGACCTGCACCGGCAGGTGACCGAGAGCGTCGCGGCGGGTGCCCGACGGGTGCTCGGCGGCGAGGTGCCCGACCGGCCGGGCGCGTGGTATCCGCCGACCGTGCTCGCCGACGTCGGGCCGGGCATGCCGGCGTACGACGACGAGCTCTTCGGGCCCGTCGCGGCGGTGATTCGCGCCCGGGACGAGGACGACGCGATCCGCATCGCCAACGACACGAGCTTCGGGCTGGGCGCCGCCGTCTTCACGGCCGACCTCGAGCGGGGCGAGCGCATCGCCCGCGAACAGCTCGACGCGGGTGCCTGCTTCGTGAACGCCTACGTGCGCTCCGATCCGCGCCTGCCCTTCGGAGGCGTCAAAGACTCGGGGTACGGCCGGGAACTCTCGCCCCTCGGCATTCGCGAGTTCGTGAACGCGAAGGCGGTCTGGATCGACGAGTGATCGGGACGGAGATCCCCCGTCGCTACTCGAACGAGCCGGGCACGGCCTGGTACATTTTTTCGGCCATCGCCTCGGCCGTCACCATGCTGTCGAGGTCGAGGTCGAAGTCCTGCCGGGCCGGGGCCTCGAGCTTTTCGATCAGCTCGCGAATCTCGCGCGGAGACAGCCCGGCCTCGGCCAGCGCCGCCCGGTCGGCCGAGCCGCCGTCGACCGCCCGCAGCCCCTCGTCGTCGCCCCGGACGAGCGTCGAGAGCACGACGCGCTCCGCCCGGCTCAAGGGGCGGCTCTCGAGGTCGTAGTCCACCCACGCTTCGTACGAGAGCGGAGCGACGCGCTTGACCATGCCGGCGATCACCCGCGCGAACTGCTGAATCTCCCACTGCGCGCGCGGGTCGACCCGGAGCGTGAGAAAGTGCAGCAGGTTGTGCAGGTCGATCTTCCAGTACCATTGCGTGTAGGTCGAGACCGGCAGGTCGATGCGCGCGATCTCGCGGGCGACCTCTTCTTCGAGCAGCCACCCGTAGGCCTCGCCCGCCTCACGGCGAAGCGCGTCCCACCGCTCCACGGCCTGGCGGTAGAGCGCGTCGGGCACGTCGCCCTCACGCCCTTGCTTGTTCGATGCGCTCTGCAGTGCGAACTGGTCTCTCTGCGGCGTGTAGAAGAGGAGCGGCATGAGCGAGTACCGGGCGCTCAGCTCGTTCACGGACGCGGTCCGGTGCCGGATCCACTGCCGCGCGACGAACATCGGCATGGCGCAGTGGAACTTGAACTCGACCATCTCGGACGGCGTGGTGTGGTGATGACGACGCAGGTAGCGAAGGAGCCCCCGGGTCTGCGAGACCTTGCGGGTGCCCGCGCCGTAGCTCACGCGCGCCGCCTGCTCGACCGCTTCGTCCGACCCCATGTAGTCGACGAGCGCCACGAACCCGTGGTCGAGAACGGGAAAGTAGCCGCCGAGAATCTCTTCGGCGGCGGGGGCGATGGGGCGTCGGGTGGTCGGCATCGGGGCGGTGCGGGGCGCGGGTCGAGGGGCGTGCACGGACGCTCTAAGATGGGGCCGCGCCGGTGCCGGGCAACCGGCGATGAGATGCTTGCGGTCGCGGCGGCCACCACGTAGCGTAAACATATGACTCGGCTTCGCTCCTTCCTGCTCGGCCTCGCGGCCACGCTCTGCGCCCCCACGGGCGCGGCGCTGGCGCAAACGACCGCGTCGCCCGCCTTCGACGCCCCCCCCGTGCTCGACCTGGCGGTGGCCGAACCGGAGGTGCGTACGGCGGCGAAGATGATCGACGAGTTCGTCCGCATCCGGGTGCAGGGCGACGTCGAAGCGCTGGGCGAGTACAGGCCGAGCTATCCGTTCTGGCAGCACGTCTTCCTGAATCCCGACGGCCAGGTGGTCTACGGCAGCGCCCTCGACGGGCGCCTCGTGGCCAGCTTTCCCGTGCGCGGCGACTGGACGCGCGAGGCGCGCTGGAACGATGAGACCGTGGGGCCGGCGATTCTGCTGGGCACGTTGCTGCCGCAGCGGCTGGGTGACCGGCGCGACCGGGTGGCGGAACTGCTCGAGCCCCACGCCGGGCCCGTGCTGCACAACCCGACGCGGGGCGATTTCCTGCTCCCGAACGTGCGACGCTACGGTGGATTCGTCGACGAGTGGGCGCGCATCTACGAGCGCTTCGGCGTGCCGCCCGAGATCGGACTCGCGCAGGCGATCGTCGAATCGGGGCTTCGGGGCGACGTGAAGTCCGAAGCGCGGGCCATCGGTTTCTGCCAGTGGCTGCCGCGAAACTGGGAGCGCCTGCAGCGCCTCACGCCCTTCACCATCGAGGTCGAGAACCAGACGACCCAGGCCGCATACTGCGCCGCATACCTCACCGTGCTCGCCACCAAGTACGGGTCCTTCCTTCCTGCGCTGAGCGAGCACCACGCGGGCGGCGCGAACGTCGGGCGCACGGTGATCAACGGGGGCCGGCTGGGCGCCGAGGGCATTCGCGCCCGGTACCTGCTCGGCGCCGACCTGGCGCTCGACCTGCGGTCGCTGGCACCCCGGACCTTCCGCGCGATCGTCGGCACGTACGGTCCCCGCTCGTACCGATATGCCGAGATGGTGTTCGGCAACGCGGCGACCGTTCAGCACATACGCGAGACGGCGGCCCAGGAGACGATCTACGGGTACCGCGTGCCCCGCGCGACCTCGATTCAGGAGCTCCAACGCGCGACGGGGCTCTCGGCGGCCGAGCTCAAGCGATTCAATCCCGCGCTGGTGCGCCAGGTGCCGCGGAGCGCCGTGGTCTACCTGCCGCGACCGGTCGAGGGCCTCGGTACGGACGTCTCGTTCTGGCATCGTCCGGCACCGGACGCGTTCCAGGAAGTGCTGGCCGACTTCATTCGACTCGACGCCTCGATGGAGATCTGGGAAGGCGACGCGTTCGAGGGCGTGCTCTACGACTTCCAGCGCCGCTTCCGCGAAACGGACTCGGAGGAAGGTGTCGTCATGGCCGCCATGCTCGGCTACGTGATTCAGGAACTGCCGCTCGGTCGCCGGGTGCTCGCCGAGTTCCGGACGAGCGCCGAGGTCGCAGAACTCTTCGAGCAGGGCGTGCGCCTGCGCGAGAACTCCGAGCGGTAGAAGGGGGCCGCCCGGGCCTCCGGGTCAGGCGCCCGAGCTACGCCGGATGCCTCCCTTCATCGCGGCACCCCCGCCCGGGTCCGTTCCCGGCGCGTCTTCCTGATACCAACCCCCATCCGGATCCAGACCGTAGGCCTTGCCCACGTCACACCCCTGCAGGTTCGCGCCCGTGAGTACCGCTCCGGTGAAGATGGCGCCGTCCAGGTCACAGCGTAACAGCCGGGCCAGGGTGAGGTCACACTCCACGAGGGCCGCGGCGCGGAGCTGGCCGCCCTCGATCAGCGCCCCGCGAAGTCGTGCGCCGTACAACGACGCGTGCGCGAGGTCGGAGAACGACAGGTCCGCGCGGTCGAGCACGGCGTGCGAGAGGTTGCAACCGGCGAGGTCGGCGCCCTGCAACTTCGCGTACCAGAGGTCGACGCCCCGCAGGTCCATGCCTGCGAGGTCCGCGCCGCGAAGGTCCACCTCCGACAGCTCGGTGGACGATCGCCACTGGTTCCAGGCTTCGACGCCTTGGCGCAGACGCGCCAGATGCTCGGGACTCGCCATGCTGGTACAATAGGGTCGTGAAGCCCTCCACGTCCATTCGCACGCAGGTCGCGCTGCTTCTCGTCGGCGCCGCCCTCCTCGCTCTGGCGACGGGGGTGTACGCCGTATATTCGGACTATTCGGCTGCCCGGGCCCAGGAAGAGGACCGGCTCATGGAGGTCGCCGAGCTCGCGGCTGCGGCCATCGGGCAGTTCGTGACCGACACGGAGCTCCGCGCGCGTGCGCTCGCCACGCGCCCCGCGTTGCGCGCGCTCGACCCGGCCCTCTGCGACCCCTTCATTCGCGAGCTGAACCAGGCCTATCCGGAGTACACGAACCTCTTCACCGTCGACGCAGCCGGTGACCTGGTCTGCTCGGCCCTTCCCGCGCAGGTGCCCGACCCGACTGCGGTGGGTTCAGGGTGGTGGGATCGTACGCAGGGGGCGCAGGGGTTCGTCATCGGTCGACCTCAGATCGGTCGGCTGTCTCAGGCGCCGATCGTGGTCTTCGCCTACCCGATCCGTTCGGCCGACGGCTCGGTCGCCGGGTGGGTGGGGCTCTCGGCGAACGCCGTCGAACGGTTCGTCGATCTGGTATCGCGGTCACGCTCGATCGACGCGGTCATCACCCTGTCGCAGTACGACGGCACGGTGATTTCCCGGTCCGAGAATGCGGCGGAGTGGGTGGGACGCGTCCTTCCGTCTTCGCCCGGCGGCGAAGCCCAGGCCGACTCGCTCGAGGGGGTGAGCGTCGCCGAGGACGCCGACGGAGAGACGCGGGTGTGGGCGTATCGGAACCTGCCCGAGTACCAGTGGCGCGTGTACGCGGGCGTACCCCTCGACCACGTGCGTCAGATCGCACTGGCGCAGGCCCGCCCGAAGGTCCTGCTGCTGCTGATCATGCTTGCGGGGCTCCTCTTTCTGGCGAGCCGGCTCCAGCACAGCGTGACGGGGTCGCTCGACGAGCTGCAGGCTGCGGTACTCGCGGCGGCGCGCGGCCGCACCGACGCGGTGCCGCAGGGCGGGCCGAGCGAGGTGGCTGAGGTCGCGCGACAGTTCAACCGGACGCTGGCCGACCGCGCACGTGCGCTCGATGGCGAGCGGCGCATTCGGCAGCGGTACCAGTCGATCCTCAACAACGCGGTGTTCGGCATCTTCATCTCGACGCCCGACGGGCGGATCGTGGAGGCGAACCCCGCGCTGGCGCGCATGCTCGGCGAGGACAACGTCGGGCGGGTGCTCTCCAGGAACATGTCGGAGCTCTACACGCGCCCGAGCGAGCGCCAGCGCCTGGTTCGCGAGGCGCTCAAGAGCGGGCGCGACAGCGCCGAAACCGAATGGAAGCGGGTCGACGGCACTCCCTTTCCCGTGCGCCTCAACTGGACGGTCGTGAAACTGCCCGACGGCCAGGACGCCTTCGAGGTGATCGCCGAGGACCTGAGCGACCGCCGCCAGCTCGAGCAGCAGCTCCGGCAAGCACAGAAGCTCGAGGCCGTCGGCCGGCTCGCAGGGGGCGTGGCCCACGACTTCAACAACCGGCTCACGGTCATCAGCGGTCAGGCCGAGCTGCTGCTCGGCGAGCTCGGCGACGGCAGCCGGCTGGGCGCCCACGCCGTTGCGATCATGGACTCGTCCAAGCGGGCGGCGGAGCTCACGGCGCAGCTGCTCGCCTTCAGCCGCAGGCAGGCGGCCCGCCCGCGCCCGCTCGACCTGGTGTCGGTCGTAAGGGGGGTCGACCTCGTTCTGAAGCGGCTCGTGGGCGAAGAGGTCGAGTTGGTCACCGACCTCCAGCCGGTGGGGCCGGTGCGCGCCGACCCAGGCCAGGTCGAGCAGATTCTCCTGAACCTCTGCACGAACGCCCGCGACGCCATGCCCGACGGCGGGCGCATCACGATCGCGACGGAGGCCCGCCACCTGAGCGCCGAGGCGGCGCGAACGCGGGTCGATGCCGTTCCCGGCGACTACAGCGTGCTGGTGCTGACCGACACCGGACACGGCATGGACGAAGACACGCGTCAGCGTGTCTTCGAACCCTTCTTCACGACCAAGCCCCCCGGCAAGGGTACCGGCCTCGGGCTCTCGACGGTCTATGGCATCACCGTCCAGAGCGGTGGGCACGTTCGCGTCTACTCGTGGCCGGGAAAAGGCACGCGCTTCGAGATCTGGCTGCCGCGCGACCCCGAGGTCGACACCGCCGAGCCGCACACCGACGACGGACCGACGCTCGGGCACGACGCGTCCGGCGTCGGGGGTCGTGAGACGGTGGTCGTCGCGGAGGATGAAGACCCGGTCCGTCGCATTCTGGTCACGACCCTCAGCCGTGCGGGGTACCGCGTGCTCGAGGCGGCCGACGGGCCGCAGGCGCTCACCGCTGCGCGCAACCACCGGGGCCCGATCCACCTCCTGGTGACCGACGTGGTCATGCCGGGCATGCGCGGCCCCGAGCTCGCCGAGCGCATGGCGCGCGTGCGTGCGGGGCTGCGCGTCCTCTTCATTTCCGGCTACACCGACCAGGCCAACCTCGAAGGACCCGAGGGCACCGAGGCCGCCTTCCTGGCCAAGCCGTTCACCCCGGATCAGTTCCGCACCATGGTCCGCATCGTCCTCGACAACGGAACTGGCACGCACCCTGCATCATGAGTCGGGCGTCATCAGCCCACGGGGCCCAACAGCCCCCCTCATCTGCAGGAGGATGCAGTCATGAGCCCCATCATGAATCGCGCGTTGCGCGGAACCGCCGTGCTGGCCGTCGTGGCCACCGTGTCGGGCTGCGCGACCGTCAAGCAGGACGAGTTTCAGGCCGAGATGGAGCGTGTTCGCGCCGAAATGACCGCAGGTGACGAGGCGCTCGACGCCCGCATCACCGCCAACGAGTCGGCCATCGGCGACGTCGAGATGCGCCTCGACCGAATCCAGAGCGACCTTCAGCAGCTCGCGACCGAGTTCGACGCGACGGTGCAGCGTCTCGAGACAGCGCTCCGTTTCGCTGCACCGGTTCACTTCGCTTTCGACGACGCCACCGTGCGCGCCGAAGACCGTGAACTCCTGCAGCGCTTCTCGTCGGTCGTGAACGAGCATTACCCGGACGCGCTCATCACCGTCGAGGGCTTCACCGATCCGTCGGGTAGCGCGGCCTACAACCTCCGCCTCGGTCAGCGCCGGGCCGACGCCGTCAAGGCGTTCCTGGTCGACCAGGGTCGGATGCCCGGCCAGCAGATCCGTACGGTGAGCTACGGCGAGGACACCAGCCGCCTCGTCGACGCAAACGCGGCGGGTCCGGGCCAGACCGGCATCGCCAACCGCCGTGTGGTCCTGGTGATCGAGCACGCGAACGCCGCCGAGCGTCCGGCGGTGATCACCGACGCGACCGAGACCGGCAGCGGCCCCGCGGGTCGCTGATCGGACGCACCGGTCGGCAACGCACCATCGATAAGACACACATTCGAGGTTGTTCAGCGAAGGTCTGAGGCCGCGCTCGGCCTTCCTGGCGCCTCGCTCCGCACCCCGGTGGGTTCACACCCCCGGGGTGTCGGTGCGTTCGGGGGATTCGCGGTCCGCCCGGCACGCCCCCGCAGGCGGGATCGATCGACCGGCCAGGCCGGTCGGCCCGAGGTGGCACAAAGCCGTCGTGTCGTCCGCCGCAGCCCCGCTGAACGCCGAGTTTGCAGCCACCGACGGGTCCCGCCGTGACGAAGGCTGCGTTCACGGCGTGTGGGGCCGTCCTTGCAGCCCCTGTGGACCACGAACGCGACGGAGGCTGCAAAAACGGCGCGTGACGCCGTCTTCGCAGCCATCCTTCCTCCATGAGCCGACGAAGGCTGCGGTAACGGTCAGCGTGTCTACTGCGACCCGCCAGGAGGTGGTCGAAGCGGGCACCGAGCGTCGCCGTCACGGCTTGCTGACCAGCACGACCATGACGTCGGCGACGTTGGTGCCGGTGGGACCCGTGCGGAGAAGGCCGCCGGCGGCCGCGAGGAACCCGTAGCTGTCGTTGTCGGCGAGCGCCCGCGCGGGATCGACGCCCGCCGACGCCCCACGCCCCGCGGTGTCGCCGTCGGCCCAGCCGCCTGCGGCGTCGGTGGGGCCGTCCACCCCGTCGGTGCCGAGCGATGCGACGGCGACCCCCGGCTGGCCCTCGAGCGCGATGGCGGCGGCGGTCGCGAGCTCCTGGTTCCGCCCGCCGCGCCCCCCACCCACCACGCGCACCGTGGTCTCGCCCGCCGCCAGCAGGCACGCCGGCGGCTGCACGGGGCCGAGCCCGTCGCGCACCGCGAGGCCGACGCGCGCGAGCCCCCTCCCGGCCGCCCGCGCCTCACCCCGTAGCCCGGCGGTGAGGACGGGCACCGAGTACCCGCGGCGGCGCGCCGCGGCGGCGGCGCCCTCGAGCGCGCGACCACCCCCGGCGACGACGACCGGCCCGTCCGGCTTCGACCGCTCTTCCGTGGGGCGCTCACCCTGCCCTTCACCGACCGTCCGCTCGAGATGCGCCCGAACCGCGGCCGGCACCTCGCTCCAGAGCCCCCGCTCCCGCAGCACGCGCGCGGCGTCGGCGGGTGCGCTGCCGTCCGGAGAGAGCGGCCCGGACGCCACCACCGCCGGGTCGTCGCCGGGCACGTCGGAGAGCACGAGCCCCCGCACGTCGGCGGCCCCCGCCAGCGCGCCCAGCCCACCCCCCTTGAGCACCTCGAGGTGCCGGCGCACGAGGTTCACCTCTTCGATCGGCAGGCCGGCCGCGAGCAGCACCTGCCCGGTCGCGGCGAGGTCGTCGAGAGTGAGCGGCGATGCTGGCAGCGACAGCAACGACGAGCCTCCGCCGCTCAGGAGCACGAGCAGAGGCTCGTCGGGGCCGCAGGTGCGCACGAGCTCGGCGACCCCGCGGGCCGCCGCTTCCCCCTCGGGCGTCGGTACGGGGTGCCCGCCAACGCGGAGTTCCAGGCGCGACGGCAGAACGGTAGGCCGGTCGTGGTGCGTGCCGTCCGGCACGAGCACGACCCCGTCCGCGACGGCATCCCCCAGGACCCACAGTGCGCCCTCGGTCATGCGAACGGCCGCCTTGCCGACCGCGACGAGGCGCACCCCCCGTCCACCGCCGGCGCGCCCGTGGGCCACGCGTTCGGTCCACGGATCGTCGGCCAGGGCTTCGGCCACCGCGCGAGCCGGATCGACGGCCTCGAGCGCCGCACGAAGAATGGCCTGAAGGTCGTCTTCGACTGTCACGAAATCTCCGAACGGGGCGTTTTCAGGGTGAAACCGACGCGGCGCGACGGGCGCGCCCCACGGACGGCCGAACGACGAAGATGTGGACGACGACGAGGACGACGACGATGCGACCTGCACCAGGCACCCGAGACCGCACGATGATCATGCGGGCGACACACGCCGAGGGCCAGAGAGGCGGAGGCGAGGCGCGCGCGTTGCTGCTGCTCGTGCTGGTCCTGCTGCTGCTCCTGCCGCTCGCCGGGTGCGCCGATACCGAGCTCACGCAACCCGAAGCGCCCCCGACCTTCCTGGTCGAGGTCTCGGGCGAGCAGTTCAGGGTGCAGGTGACCGACCCCGCCGAGGTGCAGCGCTTCCAGGCGCGAGTGCTCTCCGGCGCAGAGTCGCCGATTTCGGGGGATCTCCTTCCCGGCGACGGAGGCTTCAACGATCCGTGGGGCTGGCACCTCGACCCCACCACCGTGCACGTCGCCGACCTGACCATGGAAGTGTGCGACGGCCGGCCCTCGATGGTCGAAGAGGCGCTCGAGTACTGGTTCGATTCGGTCGGACGTTTCTGCCCCTGGGGCGCACGGGTGGTCGACCGCGAGCGCTGACCGGGAGTACTGACCGAAACACGGGCCGGGCTTATCTTGCTGTGGACCCCAGAACCCGAGCCCCCGGCCATCATGGACATCTCCGCCCGCCGTCTCGTGACCCGTGCCCACGCCGCTCGTCGTCCGGCGAAGACGCGCACCCTCCTCGCCACCGTCGCCGCCGTCGGAATCGCGGGGGTGGTCGCCTGTGGCGGAGAGGCCGGGGCTCCCGATGCAACCGAGCAGGAGTCGTCGATGACGTCGCCCTTCCAGGATCGCGTCGAGCAGTACGCGACCGTACGCCTCACCGCCGACCTCTCGCACCTGAACGACGCCGACCGCGAGGTGGTGCGCCATCTTCTCATGGCCGTCGAGCCGATGGACTCGGTCTTCTGGCACGAAGCGTGGGGCGACCGGGCCGAGATCCTGGCCCGCGCCGGAGACGACGCGTGGCTCCGCCGCTACATCGAGATCAACTACGGTCCGTGGGACCGCCTCGCCGCCGACGAGCCCTTCGTCGAGGGCATCGGGCCCAAGCCCGCGGGCGCGAACTTCTACCCGACCGACATGACCGACGAGGAGTTCGCGTCGGCGGCGGCCGCGGATCCCACCCTCAGGAGCCTCTACACGCTGGTGCGCCGGGGCGGCGACGGAGGGCTGACGGCGGTGCCCTACCACCTGGCCTTCTCGGGTGCCCACGAGACCGCGGCGCGCCACCTCGAGGCGGCGGCCGGGGTGGCCGAGGACCCGGGACTCGCGCAGTACCTCCGGCTCCGCGCCGATGCGCTCCGGACCGACGAGTACCAGGCGAGCGACATGGCGTGGTTGGACATGAAGGACAACGCGGTCGACGTGGTCATCGGCCCGATCGAGACCTACGAAGACCAGCGTTACGGCCTCAAGGCCGCGCACGAGGGCTTCGTGCTCATCAAGGATCTCGAGTGGAGCGCGAGGCTGCAGCGATTCGCGTCGTTGCTGCCCGCGTTGCAGCGGGGGCTGCCGGTCGAGGACCGCTACAAGCAGGAGACACCCGGCTCCGACAGCGACCTGAACGCCTACGACGTCGTCTACTACGCGGGCGACGCCAACGCGGGCTCCAAGACGATCGCGATCAACCTGCCCAACGACGAAGAGGTCCAGCTCGCCAAGGGCACGCGCCGGCTCCAGCTCAAGAACGCCATGCGCGCGAAGTTCGACGAGATCATGGTGCCGATCACGAACGAGCTGATCGCCGAAGACCAGCGTGGGCATGTCACCTTCGACGCGTTCTTCGCAAACACCATGTTCCACGAAGTCGCGCACGGGCTCGGCATCAAGAACACCCTCGACGGCGGCGGCACCGTGCGCGAAGCCCTCCGCGAGCACGCGTCGGCGATGGAAGAGGGCAAGGCCGACGTGCTCGGGCTCTACATGGTGACCGAGCTGCTCGAAGAGGGCGAGATCACGGAAGGCACGCTCGAGGACTACTACGTCACCTTCCTCGCGGGCATCTTCCGCTCGGTGCGCTTCGGTGCGTCGAGCGCACACGGCGTCGCCAACATGGTGCGCTTCAACTACTTCCAGGAACAGGGCGCGTTCACGCGCGACGACGTCACGGGCACCTATCGCGTCGACATGGCGCGCATGCGCGAGGCGGTCGACGGCCTGAGCGCGCTGATTCTCCGGCTCCAGGGCGACGGCGACTACGCGGGGGCCGGCCGGCTCGTCGAAACGCGAGGCGTGATCGGTGACGGCGACCTCCGGGCCGATCTCGAACGTCTCGGCGCGGCCGGAATCCCGGTCGATGTCGTCTTCGAGCAGGGGCCGGCGGTGCTCTTCGGCGGGTAGCGCCCCGCCCCCTCTCTACAGCCGGTAGGGGAATCCCCCACAGCCGATCTCGGCTTTGTTCCGACTCCGCGCGGTTAATTCGGACTTTATCGTCCGTTTAGCGCGAAATCGGGCCCCGCGCGTTTCGGGCCCGGCACCCACGGAGTCGACGACCCATGCTTTCTCGCACGGGCATCTACGCCCTGCAGGCGACCCTGCACCTGGCGAGCCAACCCGACGACCGCCCCATCGCGGCAGCGACGATCGCGCGTAGACTCGACATTCCGGGAACCTACCTCGCCAAGGTGCTCCACCGGCTCGCGCGCGAGGGCGTGCTCGAGTCGGTGCGCGGCGCACATGGCGGATACCGGCTCGCCGGCGACCCCGACGAACTCAGCGTGGCCCATGTGGTCTCGCCCTTCGAAGAATTCCGCCCGGGCGCGGTCTGCGTCATGGGCGGGCGCGCCTGCGACCCTTCGAACCCCTGCGCGGCCCACGACCGCTGGGCCCACTGGACGGGCATCGCCCGCGGCATGCTCGAAGACACCACGGTGGCCGAGTTGCTGGGCACCGGTTCCACGACCTCCAACCCGACCCATTGACGATGAAGACTCGCACTATGGCCCGCGCCTCGGTGGCATGGGGCCTGACCGTCCTGGTCGCGGCCTGTGGCGGCGACGCACAGAGCGACGCCCCCCCCGAGGGCGCCGGCACGACCCCGACCGGAGACCAGCTCTCGCAGGTCGAACTCGAGCAGGGCATCGGGCCCGTGCGCGACCTGCAGCTCGGCGACGTCGACCCGACGCTCGCGGCGGAGGGCGAGACGGCGTTCGTCACCAAGTGCTCCGCCTGCCACAAGGTCGAGGAGCGCTACGTCGGGCCCCGCCTTGGCACGGTGCTCGAACGTCGGCGCCCCGAGTTCGTGATGAACATGATCCTGAACGCAAACGAGATGGTGCAGAAGCACCCGGTCGTTCGGCAGATGCTCGCCGAGTACTACACGCCGATGCCCGTCCAGGTGACCGACCCGGACGAGGCGCGCGCGATTCTCGAATACCTGCGGAGCGTGCGCATCGACAGCACCTCCGCCGTGCCCTCCCCCACCCCCGGCGGCGCCGGCGGCAACTGAGCCGCGGCCGCACCCACACCCTGCGGAGGAAGACCATGCAGACCCGTTCTCACACCCTGACGCTCCTGGGGGGGCTCGCCCTTCTGGGGATCCCGGGCATGTACGCATGCCAGGGCGGCGGAGGCGCCGCCGGAGCCGGCGACACGGCCGACGCCGCGCAGACGGTCTATGTCGCGCCCGGCGAGTACGACGAGTTCTACGCGTTCATGTCGGGCGGCTTCAGTGGCAACCTGACGGTCATGGGGCTTCCGTCGGGGCGCCTGCTCAAGACGGTGCCGGTCTTCAGCCAGTTCGCCGAGAACGGCTGGGGCTACTCGGAAGAGACCACCGCGATGCTCCAGACGTCGCACGGCTTCGTGCCCTGGGACGACTCGCACCACCCGCAGCTTTCGCAGACCGACGGCGTGACCGACGGGCGTTGGATCTTCATCAACGGCAACAACACGCCCCGGGTCGCGCGCATCGACCTCACGACCTTCGAGACCACGGAAATCATCGAGATCCCGAATTCGGCGGGCAACCACGCGTCGCCCTTCATCACCCCGAGCACCGAGTATCTGGTCTCGTCGACGCGCTTCAGCGTGCCGGTGCCCAACCGCGACATGTCGATCGAAGAGTACCAGGGCAACTTCAAGGGCACGCTGAACTTCATTCGGGCCGACCGCCCGGGTGAGATGGACGTGGCCTTCCAGATTCTCGTGCCCGGCTACAACTACGACCTCGCGCACGCCGGCAAGGGCCCCTCCGACGGCTGGATGTTCTTCACTTCGTACAACGTCGAAGAAGCACACACCCTGCTCGAGATCAACGCCTCGCGCCGCGACAAGGACTTCGTCGCCGCCGTGAACTGGCGCCGGGCCGAGGAGTGCGTGGCCGGGGGCGCGGGCGAGATGATGCCCGCACGCTACGCGCACAACGTCATGCACGAGCGGGGCGCGACGCACGAGATCAAGGAGAGCGTGCGCGTGATCGAGCCCGAGGACTGCTCGGACATGCTCTACTTCCTGCCGACGCCCAAGTCGCCGCACGGCGTCGACGTCGATCCGACCGGCGAATACATCGTCGCGGGCGGCAAGCTGGCGACGGTGATTCCGGTGCATTCGTTCACGAAGATGACCGCGGCGATCGCGGCCGAAGACTACGAAGACGTCGTCG
>CBFGQV010000028.1:0-14352 GCA_965651045.1 uncultured bacterium | reverse complement strand
GGAAAACCGGCCCCGCCCTTCGCGCATGCGGCCCGGCGAGTTTCCTCAGGAGTGAGCGAAAACGCGCACCGATTCGAGGCGGGCGCGCGGTTCCGCGCAGAGCCCTCGAATGCCTTGACTCCACGCGACAAAACGTGAGTATTTCAGATGTCGTCCGTTGGTCGACTCACGCGCCCCTCCCCGCGCGACCGGCATGACCTGCAATCGTGGCTCGAGGCCCCGACGTGCCCAGGTTCGAACGCCTCCGGTCGCTGCCCCTGCGCAGCAAGGTGATCGTGACGATGGTGGGTGCTGCCGCCATCGTCCTGGGCATCGCCACGCACGTCTCTTTTCGTTATTGGGAGCGCGAGGCACTCCAGGCCTCGGAGCAGCAGGCGCGCCTGGCGGCCGGCGCCACGCGGGTGACCATCGAGTCCGCGCTTCGTCTCGGGCGAGACGACTCGATTCGTCGGCACCTGCTCGATCTCCGTAGCCAGGCCCCCATCGTAGGCGCGCGCGTGTACGCGGCCGATGGCTCCGTGCTCTTCGCGGTCGAATCCGACGACCGGCGCGCGACGGATCCGGCCGTCTGGATTCCGGAAGCAGCCGGCCTTCCCCGCGACGGGGTAGTCCACCACACGCCGGACGGCAATACGGTGCGTGTCTTCATGCCGCTCACGGCGGCCCGTGCGTCGCTGCTCGAGGTCGAGTTCTCGATCGCACCGCTCCGGGCCGCCATGCGCCGTGGCGCCCGCCTCGGCCTCGGGCTCGTCGTCGGATCGGTCGCGGCCCTCGCGCTCATCGTGGGCGCCATGCTCGAACACGAAGTCGTGACCCCCCTTCACCGGGTCGAGGGCACCCTCGCGGCGCGCACCGGCGGCACGGGCCACACCTCGGAAGACGAGGTGCAGGGCATCGAGCGCTCGGTCAACCGCCTGCTCGAGCACGAGAGGACCGTCGAGGCTCGCATCGCCGAGCGCGAGGGCTTCGCGGAGGTCGGTGAGCTCGCGACCGAGATGGCCCACGAGTTCAAGCGCCCGCTCGCCTCGATTCGCTCCGCACTCGACGTGTTGCAGCAGGAGTACCGCCTCGACGGGTCGGGCCGCGACGTGATGGCCGCCGTGAACGAGCAGCTCGCGCTGCTCACCGACACCATGCAGGACCTCTTCTCGCTCGCGCGCCCCGTCGTACTCGAGCAGGAGCGTGCGCAGGTCCGCGACATCCTGGACGACGCGCTGGTCGAGTTCGCGGGCCAGCCGGGGGCTGGACGCGTGCGGGTCGAGCGCGCCTACGCGCCGGACCTTCCGCCGATCCTCGCCGACCAGCGACGCCTGCGTCAGGCCTTCGCCAACCTCATGGTGAACGCCCTCGAAGCCATGCCCGACGGAGGCCAGCTCACGCTCACGACGCGGCCGGCACCGCATCATCGGGTCGCCGTCACGATCGGCGACACCGGCGTCGGACTCGAACGCGACGCGATCGAGCGTGCCTTCCGGCCCTTCTATTCGACGAAACCGCTCGGTACAGGCCTCGGCCTGCCGCTGGTCGCGCGTGTCATCGTCGCGCACCGGGGCCACATCTGTGTCGACAGCCGACCCGGCGCCGGCACCACCATCACCCTCTTCCTGCCCACGGCCGACGCCCCCGCCGACGCCGCACTGGTGGACGATCCATGCCCGACGAGCGCCTTCTCGTCCTCGACGACGACAGCCTGATTCGTGAGGTGCTCGCCGAGCGCCTCGCGCGGCGGGGCTACCGCGTCGACAAGGCCGCGTCGCTGGCGGAAGCGCGCCGCCTGCTCGCGCGGACCACGCCCGACCTCGCGCTGCTCGACGTCAAACTCCCGGACGGAGAAGGCACGGAGCTGCTTCAGGAGCTCGCGGACGAGGGCGCCGTACCCTGTGTGATGATGACGGCCCACGGCACCGTCGCATCGGCCGTCGAGGCGCTCAAGATCGGTGCGGAAGACTTCCTCGAGAAGCCGTTCACGCTCGACCGCCTCGAGACGACGCTGCGTCACGTTCTGGAGCGCACCCGGCTGCGGCGCGAGGTGCGGGCGCTGCGCGAGCGGAGCGGTCCGGGTGCCAGGGGGATCGTGGGATCGAGCCCTGCCATGCAGGAGGTCATGGACATGGTGCGGCGCGTCGCGCCGGCCGAGAACGCCACGGCCCTGCTCCTCGGCGAGACGGGCACCGGTAAGGGCATGATCGCCCGAGCCCTGCACGATCTCGGGCCACGCGCCAAGGGGCCGTTCGTGAACGTCACCTGTTCCGCACTCGCGGCGACGCTCATGGAGTCGGAGCTGTTCGGGCACGAACGGGGTGCATTCACCGACGCGCGAACGCTCAAGCGAGGGCTCGTCGAGGTGGCCACGGGGGGCACGCTCTTCCTCGATGAGATCGGCGAACTGTCACCCGCGCTCCAGAGCAAGTTGCTCCGCTTCCTCGAAGACCGCACCTTCCGCAGGGTAGGCGGTACGGAGGACCTCTCGGTCGACACGCGCATCGTGGCCGCGACGAATCGCGACCTGGCCCGCGAAGTCGAAGAGGGACGCTTCCGCGAGGACCTCTACTACCGGTTGCGCGTGGTGCCGATCACCCTGCCGCCACTGCGGCATCGAAGGGGAGACGTTCGTGAACTGCTCGTCGCGTTCATCGACGCGTTCAATCGCGATCTCGGCAAGAGCGTTCGTGAGGTCGCACCGGACGCCATGTCGCTTCTCGAAGCCTACGACTGGCCGGGCAACGTACGCGAGCTGCGCAACGTGGTGGAGCGCGCCGTGCTGCTTTCGGACGGACCGGTGCTCGAGGCCTCGGTGCTTCCCCGCGAGATCCGGAACCCGGACGCCCGAACCGGTCCGGCGACCATTCGGCTGGGGCCGGAGGGCGTCGACCTCGAGTCTCTCGAACGCACGCTGCTCGAAGAAGCGCTTCGACAGGCCGAGGGCAACCGCACCGAGGCCGGGCGCCTGCTGGGGCTCTCCAGGCACCAGATCCGGAACCGTCTCAACAAGTACGGAGTGACGGACCCATGAGCCGAGCACGCGTGGCCGGATGCGTGCTCGTCGCCGCCGCGGTCCTCGCGGCGCCGGGCGCGCTGGCACAGGCTCCCGGGGCGACGGCCACCGAGAGCTGCGATCGATGTCATGGCGAGGTGGAGTTCCTGCGCCAGCACGTCGAGAGCCTGGAGGCCGCGCGGGCGCTCAGGGTGGGCTCCGGCGACATCGCGGCATCGGCCCACGCCGGCGAATCGTGCTCGAGCTGCCACATAGGCTTCGAGCGCTGGCCCCACACGGGCGCCCTCGCGACCGCCACCTGCGCCTCGTGCCACGAAGAGGCCGGCGCCCTCTGGACCACCGGGGTGCATGCCCGGCTCGACGAGGGCGGCGCCGAAGCCGCGAGCTGCGCCTCGTGTCACGGCCTGCACGAGGTCCGGACGGCGGCCGACCTGGTCGAGGGGCCCGGCATGGAGGCCGTGAACGCGACGTGTGTCTCGTGCCACGAGACGAGCGCCCTACCCGCGAGCGATCCGCACGCCGACGCCGTGGGGTGTGCGTCGTGCCACGCCGCTCACGATCTGCGGGGCGTGGACGACCCGGACGCCGCCGTTGCGCCGCTCCGGCAGGGCGTGACCTGCGGCGCTTGCCACGAAGAGGCGGCGGCCGCCCAGAGAGCCGACGCCCACGGCGGCGCGCTCGAGGCGGCGTACGGCGAATCCCCACCGAGCCTCGCAGAGCTCGAACTGTCGGGTGCCGACGGACCGCCTGCATGCACGTCGTGCCACGGCACACACGGCATGCTGTCGGCCGCGGACACCGCCTGGGCCACCGAGGCCGTGGAGCGCTGCGCCTCGTGTCACGCCGACCTCGCGGAGCGCTACTTCGGCACCTACCACGGCAAGGCGACGGCGCTCGGTTCGCACATCGTGGCCAGCTGCGACGACTGCCATTCGGCGCACGAGATCTACCCCACCTCGGACGCGTCTTCGTGGGTGCACGCCGACCGCGTCGTGGAGACCTGCGCGGCCTGCCACGAACAGGCCCGGCCCGCCTTCGTCGAGTACGACTCGCACCCCGACCCCATGGACCGGAGTCGAAACGCGCCGCTCTTCTACGCCTTCGTCTTCATGAACACGCTGCTCTTCAGCGTGCTGGTCGTGTTCGGACTGCACACCGCGCTCTGGTGGGTGCGCATACTGATCGACCAACGGAAGGCCGCGGCCGAGGGACGCAGCCATGTCTGACGAAACGCGCCGCTTCGAAGCCCCCGCCCTCGTTCCGCTCGATACCGCGCAGCGCGGCCATGGCCCGTTCGTGTGGCGATTCACGCTGACGCATCGCCTCATGCACCTGCTGGCGATGCTCACCTTCTACACGCTCGTGCTGACGGGCATACCCCTGCGTTACGCCTGCGCGCCGTTCTCCGCCGACCTCATGCGCCTCTGGGGGGGCGTGGAGCGCGCGGGGCTGATCCACCGCGTGGCGGCGGGCGTGATGGTCGCCTACTCGCTCGTGTTCGGCGCGTGGTTGGTGCTGCGTTTCTTCCGCGCCGAGGACAAGTTCAAGCTCCTGCGCGGGTACGACACGATGGTGCCGGATCTCCAGGACGCCCGCGACTTCCTCAAGCAGTGGAAGTGGTACTTCACGGGGCGCGACCGTCCGCGGTTCGGGCGCTACGGGTATCTCGAGAAGCTCGATTTCTTCGGCGAGGTCTGGGGGTTCATCATCATCGGCGGCTCGGGGATCGTGCTCTGGTTCCCGGAGTTCTTCAGCCGCTGGCTGCCCGGCTACTGGTTCAACGTCGCCACCGTGTTCCACGGCTACGAGGCGCTCATCGCCGCCGGATTCATCTTCGTCGTGCACTTCTTCAACGTGCATCTGAGGCCGGACAAGTTTCCGCTCGACGCGGTCATGTTCCACGGTCGGGCCACCCTCGACTACATGGAGGAGGAACACCCGGCACTCGTGCCCGAGCTCGAGGCCCGGGCCGCGTCGGGTGGGCTCGCCGAGCGCCCGGTGCTCGACGCCCCGGCGCCCCCACCCTCTCGACGTCAATCGCTCGTGGGTGCCACGCTCGGATTCCTGGCACTCGCCGTCGGAGTCTTCTGCATCGGGATGATCGTATGGGCCGTCGCCATCTGCTGACCCTGGCGCTCGGACTGCTGGCGGCCGGGTGCGGGGCCCCGGAGCTCCAGTTCGCGCGAGCCGACGACGACCCCCACCGCGAGGTGGCGTGCGCGACCTGCCACGCGGGAGCGCTGGCCGACGCGGAGGTCGCGAGCGTGCCGGCTGCCACCTGCGCGTCGGCGGGATGCCACGAAGACCAGGGGCCACGCCAGGTCCGGCTGGGCTCGGTCGAGTTCCTGCATCGTGGACACGCCGGTGATTCGGTGGTCGCCATGCAGTGCGCGGGGTGTCACCTGCACTCGGCGGGAGACGAGCCGCTCGTGGCCGGAGTCGAAGCCTGCTCGCTGTGCCACCTGAGCGAGCAGTCGGCGGGGCTCGCCGGCGAGTGCCGCACCTGCCACGTGCAGCCCTCGCACGTCGCAATGGCGAGCCAGGGGGTCGAGATTCCGCACCGGGGTCTGCCCTGGATCGAAGGAGGCTGCGTTCGGTGCCACTACGACGTGACCGAGGCGCCGGTGGACGTCTCGCTGTCGCAATGCGCGGCGTGCCACGCCGACATGGACCAGGCGGTCGCGCTCGGCATCGGCGAAGACCTGCACGGGGCACACACCGGCGTCGGGTGCGTGAGCTGTCACGAAGAAGGCACCCATCAGATCCGGGCCATGACGTCGGCCGTTGCGCTCGAGTGCGTCGACTGCCACACCGTCGAGCACGACGTCGCACTGACCACCGCGTTCCCGGACCCGGCCACCTGCAACGACTGCCACTCCGGCGTCCACGCCGCGCAGCAGCGGCTCACGCTCGGGTTGGTCGAGGGGCTTCCCTCGCCCCAGCCGAGCGAGAAGTTCATGGACGGACTGAGCTGCCGCTCGTGCCACGTGGCCTCGGCCGCAGCCTCGCCCGCACCGACGGCGACCGGCGTCGCCGCGGCGTGCGTCGACTGCCACCGAGCCGAGTACGCCGAGATTCTCGCCTGGTGGCGCCAGGGCGGCCAGGCACGGCTCGCCCGGGTGGCGCCGTTCGTCGAGGGCGGGCTCCCGGCGGTCGACGCCCGGCCCGCCGACGACTCACTGCGCGTCGCGCTCGCCGAGGCCCGTGCCTGGGTCGCGCTGGTTCGCGAGGGTGGCGCGGTCCACAACCTGCCCCTCGCGCACCAGTTGCTCCAGAGCGCGGCCGACCGAGTGGCGGCCGCCTACCGCGCCACGGGCACACCCATGCCTCCACCACCCGACCTCGGGCGGCAGCCGAGCATGGGGCTCTGCACCTACTGCCACTACCGGGCCGACGATCCGTGGCTCTTCCGCGAGATGTCGGGCCCGTTCCACCGCGAGGTCCTGGGGATTCGCTGATGTCGGGTTGGAGCGCCCCGCCAGGCGCTCCAACCTTCAACGAATCGCGCGTGAATAGTGTCCATGTAAAGTAGTCGACTTCGGTGCGTATGCACTGGCATCGAGGTTGGCGACGACCGGCCACCGTTCCCGCACCGAAGGACTGCATGCTGCTCTTCTACTTCGGCCCCGAGGTCATGATGCCGCTCGCTTCCGCGGCAGCGGCCGCGGCGGGGGCGCTTCTCATGTTCTGGCGCCGTTTCGTGGCCGGGGTCAAGGCGCTCGGGCGGCGCGCGTCGGCGCTCTTCCGGAGGCAGCGGGGCACGGACCCGTCGGAGCCCGGCGACGCGGCCGGAGGCAAGCCCACCGGACGGCGCCGACGGCGCAGGCCGGGCGAGGCACGAGGCCGTCGACGCCCACGGCGATGAGGCGGGCGCTGGTGCTCGGGCTCGACGGCCTCGAGCCCTCGATCGTCGACCGACTGCTCGGCGAAGGCCGCCTTCCGAACCTGGCGCGTCTGCGTGAGCGCGGGGGGTACGCACGGGTCCGGACCACCGCGCCCGCCCAGACACCCGTCGCCTGGTCGTCGTTGGCGGTCGGTGGAAACCCCGGCCAGCACGGCATCTTCGATTTCCTGAGGCGCGACCCCGCGCACTACCGCCCCGAGACCTCGCTCTTCGAGATCCAGAACCGGAGCAGCTTCCTGCCCCCGAAAGCGGTCAATCGACGCCGCGGCACGCCGTTCTGGACGCTGCTCCGCGAGGCGGGAATCGAGACCACGGTGGTCCGCCACCCATGCACCTTTCCCCCCGAGCGGGCCGACGGCCGTCTGCTGGCGGGGGTGGGCGTGCCGGACCTTCGCGGCGGGTTCGGCTCGGCGACCATCTTCACCTCCGCGCCCGACGTGCATGGCGGTGACGGGCACCGGGTTCAACGCATCCAACCGGGACGCGACGGGCGCTTCCGCACCCATCTCGCCGGCCCTCGACGCACCGACGGCCACGACGCGCGCCTCGAGCTCACCATCGAGCCCGCGGAAGCGGACGGGGTGAGGCTCCGGATCGAGGGCGCCGAGCGGCCCGTCGAGCTCGCGCCGGCGAGGTGGAGCGGGTGGGTGGCCGTGCGCTTCAAGATCGGCACGCTTCAGTCGGTTCACGGACGCGTGCGCTTCATTCTCTCGAGCGTCGGAGGCCCGGAGGCCGTCACCGTCTACGCGTCGCCCGTGCACTATACCGCGTCGGCGCCACCCTTCCCCATCAGCCAGCCCTGGGACTACGCCGGCGAGCTGGAGAACGCGCTGGGACCGTACCACACCGCGGGCATGGCCGAAGACCACGGCGCGCTCGACGGCGGCTGGATCGACGAACACGCCTTTCTGGACCAGTGCCAGACCGTCTTCGACGAGCGTCGCCGCATGCTCGACTACGAGCTCGGGCGGTTCGACGAGGGGCTCCTGTTCTGCGTCTTCGACACCCCCGACCGCATTCAGCACATGTGGTGGCGCTTCCTCGAACCCGACCACCCGGCCAACGCCCGCCACGGCTTCGACCCCACCATGGCCGCGCGGCTCGATGAACACTACGAAGCGTGCGACCGGGTCGTGGGCGAGGCGCTGGAGGCTGCGGGCGACGACACGCTGGTTCTCGTCGTGAGCGACCACGGCTTCACGAGCTTCCAGCGCCAGTTTCACCTGAACCGCTGGCTGGTCGATCAGGGACTTCTGGTCCTGGCCCCCGGCGCCGACCTGAACGGTGCGTCCGACGGCGCGACGGAGGGCGCGCCCTTCGCGGGTGTCGACTGGGACCGCACCCGCGCCTACGCGCTCGGGCTCGCGGGCATCTTCCTGAACGTACGGGGCCGCGAGTCCCGGGGGATCGTCGCCCCGGACGAGGCCCCGCAACTCGCCCGCGCGCTCGCGGAGCGGCTCACCGGGCTTCCCGACCCGGCTCGGGACCGGACGGCCGTCGCACGCGCCCACGTTGCGGGCGACCTGTACCAAGGGCCGCACCTGGCCGACGCCCCCGACGTCTTCGTCGGGTGTGCCCCCGGATACCGCATCTCGTCGGCGACCGCACTCGGCGGCTGTCCCACGCTGCTCTTCGAAGACAACCTCCGGCGGTGGTCCGGCGACCACGTGGTCGACCCTGCCGCCGTTCCGGGCGTGCTCCTGATGAACCGCCCGTTCGACGGCGAAGGCGCGGCACTGACGGACGTCGCTTCGACGCTCATGGCCGCCTTCGGCGTGCCGCCCGGGCCGGCCATGGAAGGTCGCTCGCTCCTGCGCGAGGGGGGCGCCCCCGCATGAAGATCCTCGTCGCGGGCCTCGACTGCGCCGCACCCGAGCTCCTGCTCGACGACGACACGCTCGAACTGCCGAACCTGCGGCGTCTCATGGAGGCCGGGTGCTGGGGGCGGCTCGAGAGCGTGATTCCCCCGATCACGGTTCCGGCGTGGATGTGCATGGCGACCAGCCAGGACCCGGGCACGCTCGGCGTGTACGGGTTTCGCAACCGCGCCGACTACTCGTACGACGGCATGACGACCGTGAACAGCGATTCGTTCGACGCCCTCACGGTGTGGGACCAGGTCGCGCGCGCGGGCGGACGCTCCATTCTCGTGGGCGTGCCCCCGTCGTACCCCCCGAGGCCGATGGCCGGACTTTCGGTGGGCTGCTTCCTCACGCCCGACCCCGACCGTGACGTCTTCACGCACCCGCCGTCGTTGGGCGACCGCCTGAGGGCCCTCACGGGGTCCTATCCGGTCGACGTACGCGACTTTCGGACCGACGACAAGGTGCGCCTCCATCGCGAGATCCTCGACATGACGGAGGCACATTTCGAGGTCGTGCGGGAGCTCCTACGTACCGAGCCCTGGGACTACTTCCAGTTCGTCGAAATCGGCCTCGACCGCGTACAGCACGGCTTCTGGAGGGACCACGATCCACGCCACCCGAAGCACGACCCGACGAGCCCGTGGCGGGCCGTCGTACGCGACTACTACGAGCTTCTCGACCGCGAGCTAGGGAGCGTGTTCGAGCTGCTCGACGAAGACACGCTCGTCCTGGTCGCGTCGGACCATGGCGCGCGGGCACTCGAGGGTGGGTTCTGCGTCAATGAGTGGCTGGTGCGCGAAGGATGGCTCGCGCTCGAGCGGTACCCGGATCGCGTGACCCCTTTCGACGAGCTCCAGGTGGACTGGTCCCGGACCCGAGCCTGGAGCGCCGGAGGCTACTACGCGCGCGTGTTCCTCAACGTCGAGGGACGCGAGCCCGAGGGCACGATCTCGCCGGCCGCGTATGAAGCTGTCCGTGACACCCTCGCCGCGGCGCTCGAGGCCGCGCCCGGGCCTGACGGCCGCCCGCTCGGCACGCGCGTCTTCCGCCCGGAACGACTCTATCGCGAGGTGCGAGGGGTGGCCCCCGACCTGATCGTGCACTTCGGCGACCTCGCCTGGCGCTCGGTGGGTGGCGTCGGGTACTCCGGCGTGTACGTCGACGAGAACGACACCGGTCCGGACGACTGCAACCACGCCCAGCAGGGTGCGTTCATTCTGGCGGGCGCAGGTGTGCCCGCGTTCGGCGAGCTCCAGGGGGTGCATCTTCTCGATATCGCGCCCACGCTCCTCGAGCGTGGCGGCTTCACCATTCCGAGGTCGATGCAGGGGCGCGCTCTGCTGGCCGGCGCCCCCGCACCGGACCGCGCCCTGCCATCCGGCCCGGACGACGAGGCCGAACGAACCATCCGCGAACGTCTGGCGGGACTCGGGTACATCGCGTAGCGTGCCCGGATGCCGACATCGACCTTCAGACCCGCGCTCGCCGCGGCCACAGCGCTCGCGGCCTTCGCATCGGTTTCCGCGCCCACGCTCCTCGCCGCCCAGGAGAACGGGCCCTGGCCGATCGACGTCGAGGCCGTGCCCCGCCCGGAACTCCGGGCCACGCGCGCCAGCACCCCGCTCGTGATCGACGGCGTGCTCGACGAAGCTGCCTGGGCCGCGGCCCCCGTCGTCGACCTCTTCATTCAGTCCCGCCCGGACCGTGGGCACCCGGCGAGCGAGCGGACCGAGGCGCGAATCCTCTACGACGACGAGTTCCTCTACATCGGGGTCGAGCTCTACGACCGCGAACCCGACCGTCTGGTGATCCCCTCGCTCGAACAGGACTTCGAGAGCGGCAACTCGGACATCTTCGGCATCACCTTGGACACGTTCCTCGACCGGCGAAACGCGTTCATGTTCCTGGTCAATCCGAAGGGCGCGGTGAAGGAGGCCCAGGACTTCGACGACTCGCGCCAGGAGAACGCCGCCTGGGAGGGCATCTTCGACGTCCGCACGACCACGCACGAGAGGGGCTGGACCGTGGAGTGGGCGATTCCGTTCAGCACCGTGCGATTCGATCCGCGCCGGAATCCGCAGGACTGGGGCATGAACATGATGCGCCGGATCCGGCGCAAGAACGAGGAGTCCTACTGGGCACCCCTGGACCAGCGGGACCGCATTCACAAGATGTCGAAGGCCGGTACCCTGCGCGGACTCGAAGGCATACGGTCCGGTCGCAACCTCATGCTGAAGCCCTACGCCGTGACCTCACGGGCGCAGGGCGGCGCGGCGGGTGCGGAGAGCGACTGGACGGGCGACGCGGGCTTCGATCTGAAGTACGGCCTCACGCCCCGTCTGACGATGGACCTGACCTTCCGTACCGACTTCAGTCAGGTCGAGGTCGACCAGGAGCGCGTCAACCTCACGCGCTTCAGCCTCTTCTTTCCCGAGCGACGCGAGTTCTTCACCGAGAACTCGGGCGTCTTCTCGTTCGGCGATATCAGCGAACGGAACTACCGAACCGGAAGTTCGCTTTCCGACTTCACGCTCTTCCACTCTCGGCGCATCGGGCTGGACGCCCAGGGTCGGGAGATTCCGATCCTCGCGGGCGGTCGGCTGACGGGCCGCGCGGGGGGATTCGAGATCGGAGTGCTCAACATGCAGACGCGCGCCGAGCGCGATCTGCCGCCTGAGAATTTCGCCGTGTTGAGGGCCAAACGGACCGTCGAGGGGCTCGGTGATTTCGGCGTGATCGGCGTGAATCGGCAGGCGACCGACGGCACCGGATCGTTCAACCGCACCGTCGGTGTCGAGGCGAACCTCGCGCCCCACCCCTACCTGCGCATCAACTCGTACCTCGCGGGCGTCGACGACGAGGTCACGGGTTCGGATTGGGCGGGCCGCATCTGGGCGGGCTGGCGCGACCCGTTCTGGAACCTCTCGGCGGGCACGAAGCGGGTGGGCCAGGACTTCGTGCCACGGGTGGGCTTCGTGCGCCGGCGGGGCGTGCAGCAGAGCTACGCGACGGCCGGAGTGCACGTGCGGCCCGCCGGGCTCGCGTGGCTGAACGAGGTGAGCCCCTACGCCGAGGTCGACTACGTGACCGACCTCGATGGCCGTATGCTCACGCGCACGGTGAGCGGCGCCGTGAGCGTCGGCTACCGCTCGGGGGGTGGTCTGGGGCTCAACGTCGACGACCACTTCGAGCGACTGGACCAGGACTTTCCGGTGCGAAGCGACGCGGTCGTGCCTGCGGGCGACTACGACTTCCGTACCGTCGGCTTCAACGTGCGCACGTCGGCGGGCCGGCCCGTCTCCGGCTCGGTCCGGGTCTCGACGGGCGGATTCTACAACGGCGACCGCACCTCGCTCTCGGCGAGTGCATTGCTGCGCGTCAACTATCGCCTGACCTTCGACCTCTCGGCCGAACGCAACGAACTCTCGCTGCCGGACACCGAGGACTTCTCGGCCGACGTCTATGGCGGCAAGGTCGTGTTCGCCGCGTCGACCCGGTTCTTTACCAGCGCGTTCGTGCAGTACAATGCGCTGACCGAAGAAGTCGTGAGCAACTTGCGACTGAACTACCTGCACGCGCCGCTCTCGGACCTGTTTCTGGTGTATACCGAGCGGCGTGATCGGCGGGGCTCGACCCCGACCGACCGGCTCCTGAGCCTCAAGGTGACGCGCGCCATCGCGTTCTGATCGAGCGTCGGTCACGAGCGGTCCTCCGAGGTCGGTACGGCGGCCGCGCTTTCGGCGCGCCGGCATGCCCGCTCGAGGTCCCGGACCAGATCGCGGGGGTCCTCCACGCCGACCGAGAAGCGGAGCAAGCCGTCGCCGATACCCGCATTCGCGCGGGCCTCGGGCGGCATCGACAGGTGGGTCATGGTCGCGGGGTGGGCGACCAGGCTCTCGACACCCCCGAGCGACTCGGCCAGCACGAAACACTCGAGCCCGTCCAGGAACGCACGCACGGCCTCGTCGCGCCCGTGCAGCTCGGCCGACACCATCGCGCCGGGGCCCAGCTGCTGGCGCTGGGCGACGGCGTGGCCAGGGTGCTCGGCGAGCCCCGGCCAGTACACGCGCCGGACCACCTCCTGACGCGCGAGAGCCTCGGCGACGGCCGCCGCGCCCTCGAGATGGGCGCGCATGCGCAGATGCACGGTGCGAAGCCCGCGGAGCGTCTGCCACGCATCGAACGGTGCGCCGGTGAGGCCGAGACAGTTCGCCCACCACCGGACCTCGTCGAGCGCCGCCGGGTCCGCGGCCACCACCGCACCCCCGACCACGTCGGAGTGCCCGTTGATGTACTTGGTCGTCGAGTGCACGACGTAGTCGGCGCCGAACTCGAGGGGCCGCTGCAGAATCGGCGAGAGAAAGGTGTTGTCGACGGCGAGGCGAGCCCCGGCGCGGCGGCACGCGGCGGCGACGAGCGCCAGGTCCGTGATGCGCAGGAGCGGGTTCGACGGCGTTTCGATCCACACCAGCGCCGTGCCGGGCACGAGCGCCTCTGCGACCACGTCGGGACTCCACAGTTCGGCCAACACGAGGTCGATCTGCCCCCGCGCGTGGAGCGCCGTGAGCAGCCGATGCGTGCCGCCATAGGCATCGGTCGGGGCGACGACGCGGCCACCGGCGGGCACGGTATGGAGCAACGCGGCGACGGCGGCCATGCCGCTGGCGGTCACCACCGCACCTGCGCCGCCCTCGAGGTCCGCGAGCGCACCGGCCAGGAGATCGCGCGTCGGGTTGCCCGACCTCGTGTAGTCGTGTGCCCGAGGCGACGCGTACCCGGCGAAGGTGAAGGTGCTGCTCAGGTGGAGCGGAGGCACCACGCTCCCGAACTGCGTCTCGGTGGCGATGCCCGCCTGCACGACGCGGGTGCGGGCGCCCTGCTCGCGGGAGCCTCGCCCGGGGGCGCTCATGTCCGGACCTCCTTCCAGCCCGGCAGCTCGTCGTCGAGCGCGGCGGTCAGGAAGGCACGCACGGACCGCGTCTCCTTGAGAAAGGCGTCGTGGCCGTAGATCGAGACCGCCCGCACGAGCCGCGCCGGGCCCGCGAGGCGCGAGACCAGTGCGTCCATCTGCCGCATGGGCACGACCCGGTCCGAGTGGGTGCCCCACGCGAATACGGGGGTGGTGATCGTCTCGGGCGCCACACGGTGCAGGTCCAGCCCTTCCGAAAGGGCGAGATAGCTGCACGCGTCGAAGCGTTCGACGACCCGGCGACCCACGTGATCCAGGTAGTCGTCCACCCCATGCCGCACGCCGCGGCCGGTGACCTCGGCCCCGCCCTGGAAGCGCACCAGGAACTCTTCGGGCGACCGGTAGCCGATGACGGCCAGGGCGCGGGCCGTTGCGAGCGCTTCCGCGGCTCGTCCGGTGCGGGCACCCAGCCGAACGATACGCCGCTGAATCGATCGTAGCGCCGTGGTCGTCGGGTCGGCCTCGTGGGCGGCTGAAAGCACCGCGAGCCGCTCGACCCGCGCGGGCCACCGCTGGGCGAAAGCCAGCGCCACCATGCCCCCGTACGACGCGCCCACGATGGCGCGCACGCGGTCCACGCCGAGTCGATCGAGCACGGCCACGAGCGCCCGCGCCTGCA
>CBFGQV010000027.1:0-14493 GCA_965651045.1 uncultured bacterium | reverse complement strand
TCGAGGGCGACCGCTCGCTCTCGGGCGAGCTCGAGGGGCTGGCGGCGGCGGTGCGGGCGGGGCGGTTCCGGCTGGGACAGCTGGATGCGGCGGGGGAGGAGGAGCCTCTCGAAACGCCTCGACACTAGGGCGGATTAGGCATCTACGCAGGTTATCCTTGACAGGTTGCGGGGGGGGGGAGTACCCTGGGGAAATGGCAACCTTCCACAGGAGCGGTGAACATGTGGCGTCCCATGAAGTTCTTTCTGGCCGTTGCGATGGTATTCGCTGCGTCCAGCCTGGTAACGACGGCGGATGGAGGCACGGTGGCGATGATGTCAGGTTGCGTGGCGCTTCCCCCGGATGAGTGCTGTGATTGCACGATGTGGGAGGGCCAAGCGGAGTGCCGCACGACGCCACGAGATGGACACCAGTCGTGCACCAATGGTGGTTGGTGCCCCACGGAGTACGACTGCGAGAGCCAGTGGTGAACCACGGACGTCGGCACTGCGGCGGCGATCTGCGAATCACAACCGTTGGGGGGTCGATCGTGTTGTTTCTCATGGTGACGCTCTCGCACCGAGTGCATGAGACATCGTCCGAGATAACCTCTTGGATTGGACACGCCGACACACTCTCGACGGCGCTCTCAGCAGCACAGATCGAGAGGTCCACCGCCATCACTCTCGGGGGGTTGGCTGGCGTTCGTGGCTGGTCCGACCGCGGTAGCCGGGTTTGGGAGCCGTCGCCAGATGGTGTCAGCATTATGGTCGTTGCCGGTCTTAGCTGCGAACGCTCCTCGGCCCTACTCGAAGCGCTGGAGGCGGACCTTCTTGCACATCCGCTGGAACGTGATCGAGTGCTGATTGTTCCACTTGCCGGTGATGCCTTCGCACTGGCCCCTTGGAAGGAGCGATTCGACGCACGGGGCCTTGCGACTGTGCTCGGAGGACCGCGGGTTGATGGTGAGCGGCTCAACATTCCGGCAGTCCCCGCTGTCTTGGTATGGCGTGATGGAAACCTCACAGACGTGCTCGTTGGTACTGAGCGTTACGCGGAGCGGCGACCCGTCGGTCTTGGCGCCGGGACGGAATGATGCTCGCTTCCCGGACGCTCGGGTGGTCGTCCATGGTGGCGCTGACGGCCGTCTTCCCCGTGACCCTATCGGCGTCGAGTCCCCTCCCTGAAGTACAAGCCGCGGCCGATTCCCCGGCCGACTCGGCCGACGCCCGGCGGCGGGCGGAACGAGCCCTGTACCTGTATCGCGACCGAGTATGGCGCGCAGTGGACGGACCCGAGAGCGACGTACTCGTGCGACAGCCGTCGTTCGGCCTCATGCCGCCCGAGCGCCAACGCGCGCTTCACCTCGACGAGGCCACCCTCCGTCGACCGGGGGTCATCGAGACCCTGGACGAAGTAGCTGCTGAGATCCCGGGCGACGATTGGGTCACCGGGTACCGCGTGGCGCTTCGCATCAAGCAAGGGTGGTTGGGCGAAGCCATCGACGTTGCCGAGGATTGCGCTGGCACGACCTGGTGGTGCGAAGCGTTGCGTGCGTGGGCGTTTCATACGGACGGCCGCGCGGTGGAGGCCGAACGATCGGTAGACGCGGCGGTGGCCGCCATGCCGAACGACCGCCGTTGTCAGTGGTCCGAGAGCCTGCTCGAGATCGTCAGCGGGGCTCTCGATGAAGAGTTAGGCACCTGCGATCAGCGGGCCACAAAGGTGGAGCGGCTCTGGTGGTTGGCGGACCCACTCCACCTCCGCGCAGGCAACGAGAGGAAGGTCGAGCACTTCGTTCGGGTACTCGCCATGGAGTTTCACCACGAGTATCTGTCGTTTCGGCGGGGCCGTTGTGAGCCGTCGCATCATGCCCGTATTCTGCGCGGTGGGTGGCCCTCGTGGTGGTTTGCGCTCCCGGTCGCGCTCGATCCTGTTCCGAGTGGTCAATCATTCCTGCCGCCCGATGACGTGTGGTCCGACCCGCTCGAGGCACGTGAAGGGGCATGGGACCTCGCCGTTCGCCGACACGGGGAACGCTATGCGTTCTCCACGGGACCCATTCAGCCCCTGGACCAACAGACAGCCTTCCTTCGAAGGAGCGATTCGACGCTCGTCGCGGTGAGCACCAGGCTCGCGAAGTCTGTGCTCGTGGCCGGTGCCGCGCTGTCGACGAGCGAAAGCGCTCCACAGATCGAGCTTTCGGTGACCGATACGGGTGGGCCTGTTCGGGTACGCCGTTCGGTCGTCGGTGAGCGCTTTCTTGTAAGCGTCGAGGCGATCACTCCCGGAGGCGGGGCGTACCGAGCGCGTTTCGGACATGGCCTACCCGAGGCCGGCTCCGGTGGATTGGCGATGTCCGATCTGGTCCTATTCGACTGGCGCGACGACCTCGACCATGAGTTCGAGTCGGTCTTTCCGCTCATGCTCGGCACACGTCAAGTCCCGCGCCACGCAGCGCTGGGCATCTACTGGGAAACGTACGGCCTTGATCCCGGGGAATCGGTGGAGGTGCGCATGCAGCTAAGGCGTATCGAAGTTGGGTTCTTCCGACGAATCGGTGAAGTCCTTCGGCTCGTCGACGCGGAGGCACCGGTCACGGTTCGCTGGACAGTGCCGGACCAGACGCAGGTCGGACGCCACCTCCGCCTCGACCTCGCGTCGCAGGAGCCCGGTGAGTTCGAGCTCCTGATCGAGGTCCGAACCGGCGAGGATCGCCGCGCGGCGGCGGCTCGCACGATCGACATCATCGATGCTTGATCGGCGCGGGTGGAGGACGGTATACCTGATGGCCGCCATCGGGGCATGTGGAGGTGAGCCAGACCCCTCGTACTACCTCTTCACGAATCATGCTACCGAGCAATCGACCGTTCCTCGCGAGCCGTCGGCGGGCCCGGACGCCTGGTCCGGGGGCCCGCAGATCCCCCTGAACGAGGTAGGTCGCATCGGGTTCGCCCGCTTGCTGGGCGATACCCTGGTCGGTGTGTTCGACACCTTCGCGTGCCAGGTCCACCTGCTGCGCCTGGAGCCGGACTCGGTCGAGACGGTCGCGCGTGTCGGGCGCTGCGGCGACGGTCCGGGTGAGATACGCGGCGCCGACGACATGGTCCTGGTCGGTGACACGCTGGTACTCGCCGATCACGAAATGGCACGACTGCGATTTCACTCGCTCGCAGACGGTGGTTCGCGCGACATCCACGTCGATGCCGGTGGCACCGACGGCTGGCGACCCCTCGGCATTCTGGACGTCTCGGACCGTGAGATCTGGCTCAACGGTTCGCTCGAACCTGTGACGAGGTCCGAGAACGGGCTGATTCGGAAGGTCGCTCGAGATGATGGGCGCCTGCTCGCGTCGGCGGTCGAAGAGCCGGTCGCAGCCCGGCGGAACGACGCACCCCTCATGAGGCAGGTGTTCACGTGCCACCTTCCGAGGCCTGGCCGGATCCTGGTTGCGAACCGCTGGCGCCCCGAGCGCGCCCTCCTGTCCATGGACCTCGAGTTGACGTCCGGACCGTTCGTGTCCGACCTCGATTGGGTCTCTGACATTGCGATGGGCGATGATCGGCCCGGAACCCGCCCGAGCGCCTTCGTGCGTGTCGCGTGCGGCGCGGACCGGGCCCTCCTACAGTGGCGCACGTTGGCCGACGCGAGTACCATCGACCGCTACTACCTGGAAGTCAGGAGCGGTGACGATTTTGGTATCGAGTACCAGGAACACGGTCGTGGTCCCGACCTCGAGCACCCATCGGCGTACACGGTCGTCGGTCCCTTCGGCGGCGGCTGGCTCGTCTACACGAACCAGTCCGACAAGGGCCCGATTCTTCGGATCTTTCGGCGCCGTTGACGAGGCACCTGGGAAATCCGATCGGGCCCTCGTCGGCTGTATGGCAAGCCTCACCCCGGTCGTCCTGTTCGGTTTAGCCGGCTGTGCCCCCACCGACGATGCGGCGACTGGCTCGTCGGAACCATCCACCTGGTCGCTGGATCAGGAGTCAGCGGTGGTGCTCGGAAGCGACGAGCACTTCTTCGATCGGGTCCGTGGCGTGGTCACCCTGCCGGGCGGCGTCACGGCTGTGGCGGACGACGGGCTCCGGAACGTACGCGCGTTCGATGCGTCCGGGCGCCTGCTCTGGACCTTCGGACGTGAGGGCGACGGCCCCGGCGAGTTCCGCTCGGTAGGCGGGCTCTGGCTGGCCCCCGACGGGACCTTGGGCGTCTGGGACGGTGCCTCGCGTCGCATCACGTACGTCGACACGGGCGGCGTGCGAGTCGGCGTAGCGCCCATCGACCAGGGCGCGGTCGACGTCATGGGGCCCAACGTCGAGGTGTTCCTGGGCGCGTTCCCGGACGGCGCCGTGCTGCTCGCGAGCCTGGAGTTCGGGGATCCCCCTGAAGCCGTCGAAGCGCCGGTCGCCGACCGATGGGTCGTGGGGCGGTTCGACGCACAGGGCGTGTTCGAGGGGCTCGTCGCCGAGCTCGACGGCATGCGCCGTGTGGGACGCAACCCCATGCCGTTCACGCAGGTTCCCGTAGTCGTGGTTCATGGGGATTCCGTGCTGACGATCGACGAACACGGAAACGAGTTCACCGTGTTCGAACGCGGCGGCGGCGCTGCGGTGGGCACGCTCGAGGTCACCCTCGACGAGCGCTCCGACCCACCGAGCCGCACCGACTTGCGCGACGCGCTCGAACGGAGCGGCCGTGACCTGCACCTGCCCGCCCTGGCAGACCTCGACGACCGGTGGCTGACGGAGCGCCCTGCGGTCGCCGGTGCGCTTTCCGACCCCGAAGGGACCCTGTGGGTGAGGCTGTTCGGAGGGTTGGACGATTCCTTGTGGCTCAAGCGCGACGCCCTTCGTCCGGCCCCGGGCGGCGCGTGGGCCGCCTACGATCATCAGGGGCGGAAGGTGGCCGACGTCGCGGTTCCGGCCGACTTCGTGCCTTTCTCGGTGGGGGCCGACGCAGTGGCCGGCGTCACGATCGACGAGGTCGGCGTTCAGCGGGTGGCGGTCGTGCCGTTGCGGCGCGGCAGGTGAACCGGCGGCGAGACGGGGTGCCAGGAGGCAGGGAAACTCAGCACGCGGCGAGCGTTCGCCTCGCGGCTGTCGAGTTTCACTGAATTGGCACGGTGAACTCAGCGCGCACCTCTCGAGCCGCACGCGCGTGCTGCGTTCCCCTCAACTGAACGGTTCAGGACGCCCTCCACCAACCGCTTGGACCGCGACGCAGCGCCAGGGGTCGGCGTTCGGAGCCGGCGCCCGGGTGCAGAGACCGCCCCCGAAGAGTAGCTTCCGTGATCGTGACCCGATCTCCCGAACCCCCGGTCTCTCGAAGCGACCCACGCGATGCCCAACAGCTTTCTGCAGAGCGACCTATGAGCCCCTCACCCGACACCAAGACGCGCCTCACGGTCGCCCCCGGCGACACCCTCCGCGCCCCGCGCGGCCCCGAACGCACCTGCCGCGGCTGGACCCAGGAAGCGGCGCTCCGCATGCTGCTCAACAACCTGGACCCCGAGGTCGGCGAGCGGCCCCAGGACCTGGTGGTGTACGGCGGCACGGGCAAGGCGGCGCGCGACTGGGCGTCGCTCCAGCGCATCGTCGAGACGCTGCAGGAGCTGGCCGACGACGAGACGCTCCTGGTGCAGTCGGGGCGGCCGGTGGGCGTCTTCCGCACGCACGAGGGCGCGCCCCGCGTGCTCATCGCCAACTCGAACCTCGTCGGCAAGTGGGCCACCTGGGAGCACTTCAACGAGCTCGAGCGCCGGGGCCTCATGATGTACGGCCAGATGACCGCGGGCTCGTGGATCTACATCGGCACGCAGGGCATTCTGCAGGGCACCTACGAGACCTTCGGCGCCATGGCCCGGGCGCATTTCGGGGGATCACTCAGGGGCCGTTGGGTGCTCACCGGAGGCATGGGAGGCATGGGCGGCGCCCAGCCGCTGGCCGCCACCATGAACGAAGGCGCGATCCTGGTGGTCGAGGTAGACGAGGCGCGTATCAAGCGCCGCCTCGAAACCCGCTACGTGGACCGCATGACCCACGACCTGGACGAGGCGCTGGCGTGGATGCGCGAGGCCTGCGACCGGGGGGATGCCGTCTCGGTCGGGCTCGTGGGCAACTGCGCCGAGGTGCTGCCCGAACTGGTGCGCCGGGGCGTCGTGCCCGACATCGTCACCGATCAGACGTCGGCCCACGATCCGCTGAACGGGTACGTGGCGGCGGGCATGTCGCTGGCCGAGGCGGAGACGATGCGACGCGAGAATCCCCAGGAGTACCTGGAGCGCTCGATGGCGTCCATACGCGCGCACTGCGAAGCCATCGTGGCGCTCCAGAAGGCCGGCGCGGTCGCGGTGGACTACGGCAACAACCTCAGGGGCTACGCGCGAGATGCCGGCTTCGACGACGCCTTCGCGTACCCGGGGTTCGTGCCCGCCTACATTCGGCCGCTCTTCTGCCAGGGCAAGGGGCCCTTCCGGTGGGCCGCGCTCTCGGGCGAGGCCTCGGACATTCACCGCACCGACGAACTGGTGCTGGAGATGTTTCCGGACGACGAGCACCTGGCGCGGTGGATTCGCATGGCGCAGGAGCGGGTGGCGTTCCAGGGGCTGCCTTCGCGCATCTGCTGGCTGGGGCAGGGCGAGCGCGCGCGCTTCGGCGTGGCACTGAACGACCTGGTGGCGCGGGGCGAGCTGAAGGCGCCCGTGGTCATCGGCCGGGACCACCTGGACACGGGCTCGGTGGCCTCACCCTTCCGCGAGACCGAGGCCATGAAGGACGGCACCGACGCCGTGGCCGACTGGCCCATCTTGAACGCGCTCCTGAACACCGCGTCGGGCGCGAGCTGGGTGAGCTTCCACCACGGCGGCGGCGTGGGCATCGGCAACTCGCTGCACGCCGGCCAGGTGCTGGTGGCCGACGGCTCGGACGCGATGCGCGAGCGCATCGAGCGCGTGCTCACCAACGACCCCGGGCTCGGCGTGGTTCGGCACGCGGACGCAGGGTACGACGAGGCGGTGGAGACGCTGCGCGGGGCGGAGGGGGTGAGGCACCCGATGCTGGGGTGACGGGAAGCTCGCCGGTCCATCGCTCGACGTAGCCCCGCTCGAACGGATCAAGCGCCGCAGGGCCTCGCCCCGGGCGAGCCCGATCTCACGCACCGCCTCGCTCAGCTCGGCGGCGATGGCGACACGCTCGCTGCCGCTCATGCTTTCGAGCACGGCGTTGTAGGTGGCCCAGGCGGCGGGTGAAGTGTCGCGAGGTGGGGAAGAAGCCATGTGTGAAGCTGCCCCCGCCTACAGCCGCCCCACCAGCGAGCGGACGTTTCCGCGGAAACGCGCGCCCACCTCGTCGGCCCACAGGTAGCGGCCGTCCGCGACAACGCGAATGCCGCCGACCCACACCTCCGTCACCGGCGAGTCGTTGCCTGAGAAGATCCAGGCGTCCAGCAGCCGGTCGCCTTCGTGACCCACCAACACCGGGTGCTCCGGGTCGAGCACGAGCCAGTCGGCGCGAGCGCCGACCTCGAGCCGGCCCACCGCGCGCCCCGACGCCCGTGCGCCGCCGGACCAAGCGGCCTCCAGAAGCACCCGCGCCGTCGAGCGCTCGGCCTCGCCCGCCGCGACGTTGCGCCGCCCGCTCGAAAGCCGCTGTCCGTACTCGAGCCAGCGGAGCTCCTCGACCGGACTCACCGACACCTGGCTGTCGGAGCCGATCCCGAGGCGACCGCCAGCGGCGAGGTAGTCGCCCAGACGGAAGAGGCCGTCGCCCAGGTTGGCCTCGGTGGTGGGGCAGAGCCCGGCTACGGCGTCGGACGCCGCGAGCCGTCCGACCTCATCGTCGTCCAGGTGGGTGGCGTGCACCAGACACCAGCGCTCATCCACCGGCGCGTGATCGAGAAGCCAGGCCACGGGGCGCTGCCCCGACCACGCCAGGCACGCCTCGACTTCGCGGCGCTGCTCGGCCACGTGGATGTGCACGGGCTGCCCGGAATCCCCCTGATCTGCGGTCGTGAGCACCCGCGCGAGCGCCTCTGGAGGCACGGCCCGGAGCGAGTGGAACGCGAGTCCGGCTCGGCTCCGGGCACCGTCGGCGTCCACCGCGCCCCGCACCGTGTCGAGCAGCGCCAGATAGCCGTCCGCGTCCAGCACGAAGCGCCGCTGGCCCTCGGTGGGCGGGGCGCCACCGAAGTCGCCGGCCATGTAGAGCACGGGCAGCAGGGTGATGCCCATGCCCACGGACTCGGCCGCGGCTAGCAGGTGTCGGCTCATCTCGGCGGCGTCGGCGTAGGGCCGGCCGCGAGCGTCCAGGTGCAGGTAGTGGAACTCGCACACCGACGTGTAGCCGTGCGTCAGGAGCTCGGCGTACAGCTGGGCCGCGACCGCCTCGACGTCGTCGGGCTCGAGCACCGCCAGGAAGGCGTACATGCGCTCGCGCCAGCCCCAGAAGCTGTCGCCCGAGGGGGATCCGCGTTCGGCCCGCCCGGCCAGCGCGCGCTGAAACGCGTGCGAGTGCAGGTTGGGAAGGCCGGGCACGACGACGCCGGGAAGGGTGGTGGTGGGGGGCGGCGCTTCGCCCTTCGGGGCGTCCGCGGCCGTACTGACGGCGGTGAGCCATCCCCCCCGATCGACCTCCAGAAGCACGTCGCGCTGCCAGCCGTCGGGCAGAAGGGCAAGGGGCGCGCGGTAGTGGGGCATGGCGTGCGAGTCTAGATTGCGCCCCTCGTACGCGTCAACGGACCCACCCGGACGGCACCATGACCCGACCCCCCTGGACCACCCTCTGGCTCGACGCGCACCTGGCGACGATGGTCGCGGGGGGCGAGCCATACGGCGCCGTGCGCGACGGCGCGGTGGCCGTGGCCGACGGGCGCATCGCGTGGGTGGGGCCCCGGGCCGCGCTGCCCGGACCCGCCGAGAGCCTGGCCGACGACGTGCGGAGCTGCGGCGGCGGCTGGATCACACCCGGCCTGATCGACTGCCATACGCACCTCGTCTTCGGCGGCGACCGCGCCGACGAGTTCGAGCGCCGCCTCCAGGGCGAGAGCTACGCCGACATCGCGCGCTCCGGTGGGGGGATTCTCTCGACGGTGCGCGCGACCCGCGCGGCGAGCGTCGACGAGCTCACCCGCCTCGCCCGACCGCGGCTCCGCCGCCTGATGGACGACGGCGTGACGACCGTCGAGATCAAGTCGGGCTACGGGCTCGACGTCGAGAGCGAAGTCGCCATGCTCCGGGCCGCCCGCGCGCTGGGCCGCCAGGAGCCGGTCGAGGTGATGACGACGTTGCTCGCTGCGCACGCGGTGCCTCCCGAGTTCAGGGAGCGGCGCGAGGGGTACCTGGAGCTGGTCACGGGCCCGCTGCTCGACGCCGTGGTCGACGAGGGGCTGGCCGACGCCGTCGACGCGTTCCTCGAAGACATCGCGTTCACGCAGGGCGAGGTACGGCGCGTGTTCGAGGCCGCGCGCGCTGTGGGGTTGCCGGTGCGGCTCCACGCCGACCAGCTCGGCGACGGGGGCGGCGCGGGGCTCGCGGCGGAGTTCGGGGCGCTCTCGGCCGACCACCTCGAGTACACGTCCGACGAGGGCGCGGCCGCCATGGCCGCGGCCGGCACGGTCGCCGTGCTCCTGCCGGGCGCCTGGTACACGCTGCGAGAGACGCGACGGCCGCCGGTCGACGCGTTTCGCCGGCACGGCGTGCCCATGGCGCTCGCCACCGACGCCAACCCGGGCTCGTCGCCGGTGCTCTCGCTTCTCACCGTGCTGAACATGGGCTGCACGCTCTTCGGGCTCACGCCGGAAGAGGCGCTGGCGGGCGTCACCCGGCACGCGGCAGCCGCGCTCGGGCGGGCCGGCGACCGGGGCACGCTCGAGGTCGGCAAGCGGGCCGATCTGGCGGTGTGGGACGTCGCGCGGCCGGCCGAACTGGCGTACTGGATCGGGGCGCGGCCGCTCCGCGAGGTGGCCGTCGCGGGGCAGGTGCGCTGACCCGGAGGTCAACGAGCTTGTCCGGTGTTACACGCCGATCTACAATGGGGCACGCGACAGGGGAGCCGCCTCGCCCGAGGCCCGCTCCCCCTTTTCTAACCCCGTAACCAGGAGATGCCATGTCCCACCGAGGACCGCACTCCGCGGGTTCCGGCGATCGGCTCCGTTCGAGGCGCGCGACGCTTCGACGCTTGCTGACCCACGCCGGGCTGCTCGCATCGCTGGGGCTGCTCGCCCCGCCGCTCGCTCCCGCCGCCCAGGCCCAGACCGGTACGGTGACCGGCACGGTCCAGAGCACGGCGGGCCAGCCGCTGCCGAACGTCTTCGTCACACTCGTCGCATCGGACCGTTCGGCCATCACCAACGCCCGTGGGCAGTACACCTTCGAGAACGTGCCCGCGGGACAGCAGGAGGTTCGCGTCAGCTCGCTCGGCTACCGAACCATCACGCAGGCCGTGAACGTGCCCGCCGGAAGCTCGGTGTCGGCCGACTTCACGCTCGAAGTGAGCGCCGTCGCGCTCGACGAGATCGTCGTTACAGGACAGGCCCAGGGCGTCGCCCGGCGGGAGATCGGTACCTCGATCGCCTCGGTCGACGTGAGCCAGCTCGAGGCCGCACCCGTCAACAACCTCTCGCAGCTCCTTCAGGCGCGCGCGCCTGGGGTGAACATCATGCCGGGTGGTGGGAAGTCGGGGCAGGGGAGCCGCATCGTGTTGCGAGGCGCGGCCTCGGTTAGTCAGTCCAACGAGCCGCTCATCTACGTCGACGGGATCCGCATCGACAACTCCAGCTCGAGCGGCATCTCGACGACCACCGCAGGAGCGTCGTGGTCCGGGCTCGACGACATCAACCCGGCCGACATCGAGCGCGTCGAGATCATTCGCGGCGCCTCAGCTGCGACACTCTACGGCAGCGAAGCGTCGGCGGGGGTGATCCAGATCTTCACCCGCCGCGGCCGCGAGGGCGCGACCCAGTGGCGCTACAACGGCGACTTCGGAATCCTCTCGACGCCCCAGGACTGGTGGGAGATCTCCGCGTACTCGGACTACTTCTACGACGCCATGGTCCAGCGCGGCAGCACGCAATCCCACCAGCTCTCGGTGACCGGCGGAAGCCAGGCCGTGACCTACTACGCGGCCATGACCGCCCGCGATGAGGCGGGTATTCTGCCGAACGGCGGCGAGGAGGCCTACTCGGCCCGCCTCAACCTGACGGTCGTACCGACCGACGACATCACGCTGCGCCTGAACTCCGGCTTCAACCGCCGCTCGGTGCAGCACACGCCCGACGCGAACAACACGCGGGGCTACACCATCAACGGGCTCGTCGGCGGCCCCCAGGGGCAGTTCGTGAACACCGAGTCGCTCACGGCGATCGAGGCGTTCCAGACGGGCAACCGCTTCACCGGTGGCATCACCGCCGAACATCAGGTGACCGACGCGCTGTCGCACCGGCTCACCTTCGGCGCCGACATCTTCAATTCGGACGAGTTCCAGTACTTCCCGTTCGGCGCCATTTCGAACCTGCAGCAGGGCTTCCGGAGCAACTACCGGCGCCAGAACATCAACCTGAACGTCGACTACGCGGCGACCTTCCGGACCGACCTGACCGAGAGCGTCCGGTCGACGACCTCGGCGGGCTTCCAGTTCTTCGACAACAACGAAGGGTGGAGTTCGTCGATCGGTGATGGGTTCCCGTTCGTCGGACTCGAGACGGTCAGCGCCGCGCTGTCGACGACGGGCGCCGAAGGGCGCCTGCGCGAGCGGAGCGCCGGCTTTTTCGCCGAGCAGCAGTTCGGACTGGGCGACGCCTTCTTCCTGACGCTCGGTGTCCGCGCCGACGGGCACTCGGCGTTCGGCGACAACGTCGACTACGCCACGTACCCGAAAGCCGACATCTCCTACATTCTCTCCGAGCAGGTCGACCTGCCCGAGGTCATCTCGTCGGCACGCGTCCGCGCCGCGTACGGCACGGCGGGGCAGCAGCCGTCGAACTTCTCGGCGGTGCGCACCTGGCAGCCCGAGGCGGCCGTCGGCGGCCAGCCCGCGGTACGCCCGGGCAACCTGGGCAACCCGGACCTGACCGCCGAGGTGAGTCGTGAGCTCGAGTTCGGGCTGGACCTGGGGCTTCTGGACGACCGCATTCGCCTCGACGTCACGCGCTACGACCAGACCACGGAAGACGCGCTCTATCCGGTGCGCGAGCCGCCGTCGCAGGGCTTCCTTTCGACCCAGCTCCGCAACGTGGGCGAGATCCAGAACTGGGGATGGGAGGTCGGCCTTCGCGGCACGCTGATCGAGTCGAACTCGTTCGCCTGGACGGCGATCGCCAACTACTCGACCAACGAGAACGAGATCGTGAGTCTGGGCGGCGGCGCGCCGATCCAGTTGCAGTGGCTCCAGTTCATGCGCGAGGGATACCCGGTCGGGTCGTTCTTCGGCGACCGTTTCATCGAGGTCGACGGCGAGGTGGGACTCGCCTCGCAGCTCCTGCGTGACAACGAGGGCAACCTGCCCGAGGGGTGGGATTACCTCGGCCAGCCGCTTCCGACGCGGCAGATCCAGCTCGGGAGCACCTTCCAGCTCGGCTCGCGCGTCAGCGTGAACGTGCTGCTCGACCACAAGGGCGGGCACATGAATCACGACCACTCGATGCGGTGGCTGATGCACTCGGCGCGTCAGGTGACGGGTGACGGCCAGGGCGTTGCGAAGGACAGCGACGGGAACCGGGTGACGTCGGGCTCGCTCGCGCACCGTTGTCGCGACAACCCCGACAACGGCGTCATTCAGGCCGTTTGTGGCCGCGCCTCGGCGCTCACGCACGGCGACTTCGCCTTTCCGGCGGACTTCTGGAAGCTGCGCGAACTGACGGTCTCGTACCGCATGCCCGAGACCTGGCTCGCCGGGTTCGGCATCGAGTCGGCGACGCTCTCGCTCGCCGGTCGCAACCTCTTCCGCTGGACCGATTATCCGGGTCTCGACCCCGAGGGCATGTACCGCAACGACCTCTCGGACTCGGCGCTGCGCGCGCACAACTTCTTCGACACTCCGCTCCCGAGACAGATCGTCTTCGGGATCAGCGCCCAGTTCTGACCGCCGAGCCCCAAGGAGATCATATCATGCATATGGAACGAACGACGCCGACCCGGCCGCGAGCCGGGACCAGGCGCACGTCTCGCCTTGCGCTCGCGGCGGCCGGGAGCCTCTTCCTGGCCGGCTGTGACCTGGGCGTCTCGAACCCGGCGCTGGTCGAGGCCGGAGACCTGGAAACCCCCGAGGCCGTGCCCGCGATCGTAAACGGCGCACGCCTCACCTTCGGCATGGCGACCACCATCATGGGCGCCGCCGGCACGTACTCCGCGAGCGCGATCCTCTCCGGCGAGCTGGTGCACTCCGGCTCGTGGACGCCGCCGCGCGAGATCAGCGAGGGATTCCCGAACAATGAATCCCCCGAGAACCAGTCGCACTGGGGCTACTCGTCGCAGGCGCGGTGGCAGGCTGAAGACGCCATCGAGAAGGCGCAGGCCCTGGTCGAGAACCCGAGCCAGAACGAGTGGGTCGCGCTCGCGCAGACCTACGCCGGATTCTCGAACCGCGTGATGGGTGAGATGTTCTGCGACGCGGTGATCGACGGCGGGCCCAAACAGCCCTACACCGTCTTCAGCGAGCGCGCGGTGGCGTTCTTCACCGACGCGATCGCAACCGCGCAGGCCGGTGGGCACGACGACCTGCGGCTCGCGGCGCTCGCCGGCAGGGCGCAGGCGCGGCTCACGCTCGGCCAGTGGAGCGAGGCCGTGGCGGACGCCAATCAGGTGCCGACGGACTTCGTGTACGAGCAGATCCACTCGGAGAACTCGGGCAACGAGCACAACGGTGTGCACAACTGGGCGTACCGGGGTGACAACTCGTGGCAGTACACCGTGTGGGGGACGCCCTTCGAAGACTGGGGCTACGACACCACCGAGCCCGAGGCCGGGGGCGATCCGCGCGTGACGTACACGCGCATGACGACGAGCGGCGGTGCGCAGCTGATCGGCGGCGACAACCGGCGGCCGGTCTATCGGTCCGACAAGTACCCGTCGCGCAACAGCCCGATCGCCCTGGCCAAGGGTACCGAGATGCGGCTGATCGAGGCCGAGGCCCGGCTCCGCGCGGGTGACGTGCCGGGTGCCGTCGCGGCCATCAATCTGGCCCGCGCACACCACGACCTCGATCCGGTCGACGCGAGCGGTGCCGCCGAGGGGTGGGCGCTGCTCATGCGTGAGCGCGGGCTGGAGCTGTACCTGGAAGGGCGGCGTCTGGGCGACGTACGCCGGTGGGCGGCGGACAATCAGTCCTCACCCTACGTCGACTACGAGTTCGTGGGGCGGATCGCGTCTGGCCAGCCGGCCAGTGCGGACCCGACCCGTAGCGTGCTCGACGCCAGCCCCCTCTGTCTCCGGGTGAGCACCGACGAAATCAACTCGAACCCGAACCTGTGGGCGGATCCGCCGCGGTAGGCGCGGGCCGCCTCACCTCATGAGGAAGC
>CBFGQV010000026.1:0-14530 GCA_965651045.1 uncultured bacterium | reverse complement strand
CGTATGAACTCGACGCAGGGGCAGGCCGTGGCCGTGAAGGTGAGTTCGACGCGCACGACGCCGCACTCGACCGCGAGCCCGTAGATCAGGCCGAGGTCGACCAGCGAGATCGGAATCTCCGGGTCCAGCACCTCGCGAAGGCAGGCCCAGGCCGCGGCCTCGGGATCGTCCGGCGCCTCGGGGAGCGGTTCGGACCAGCGGTCGCGCCCCCCGCTCTTGTGGGTCGAGACGTGCGTCGGAAGGCCGACGTCGCGCCCCGGCCCGAGCACGGGCATCGGAATCGCGGTCACGGCGACCCGTCAGGCCCGCACGGGCGCGTGCAGCCACGACGCGACCTGGCGTCGCGAACGCCGCACCGACTCGACGTAGGTCTCGTTCATGGGTCCGCGCGCCTTCCAGCGCTCGAACACCTGGTTCCAGCTGATCTCGCCGCCCGCGAAGTCCCAGTGCTTGGCTTCGCTGTCGTACTCACACGGGAACGGATACTCGAGCAGGTAGCTCTGCGACGCTTCGTCGAAGTGCGCCGGAACGTCGAGGCCGAGTTCCTCGCAAAGCGGCACCGTCGAGGCCATCCAGACCTGCCGGAGCTGGTCGTTGGTGAGCCCCTTGAGTCGGTAGTCGAGCTGACCGCTGTGACGCTTCATGTCGTCGGGCAGGCCGAACCACTCGATCGTCATCGGGAACATCCAGTCGACGGCGCGCTGCACCATCTCGCGCGCCTCGCCACCGGCCTTGGCGAGCCGCCGCATCCAGACTTCGCCGTGGCGCAGGTGGAACGTCTCTTCCATGTCGACCTTCACGAGCGCGCGCTTGAGCGGTCCGTACGAGGTGTTCTGGTAGACGTCGGAGAGCAACGTGATGCCCGCGCGGTCGAAGAACCCGTTCGCGACCACCAGCTCGGCCCAGTTCTCCAGGGGCTGGTCGAAGCCGTAGGGGTGCTTGAATTCGTGGGGTGCGCGGTCGTAGACCAGCGCCTCTTTGGAGACGCCGAGGTCTTCGAGCAGGCGGTACGCGATGTTGGCGTGCGCGAGCTCGTCCTGGATGATGGCGTGCGCCGAAACCTGCGTGTTCGTCGAGGGCGCGTGCCGCGCGGCGTTCCAATACGCGGGCGCGCTGATCAACTCGGTGTCGGCCTGCACGGTGAGCTGCACGATGAGCGATTTCCGGTAGCCCTCGGTCATCTCCTCGACCGATTCGACCAGGTATCCATCCTGGACCCGGGCCTTGAGTTCGTCGTCGGTGAAGGGCGGCATGAGGCTCCTCGTGGCAGGCAGGTCAGAGTCCGAGCGACGAGCGGATCAGCGGGCTGATGCGCTCGGGCGTCCAGGGCGGATTGAAGGTGAGCTGCACCTCGGCGGTTTCGATGCCTTCCACCCCCGCTACGGCCTCGCGGGCGTTCTCCACGATCTGCTCGGCAACCGGGCACATGGGCGACGTCAGCGAGATCGTGACGTGCGCGTGGTCGTCCTGCACGTCGATGTCGTAGACGAGCCCGAGCACCACGAGATCGAGGTTGAGCTCGGGGTCCTTCACTTTCTTGAGGGCGTTGCGGATGTCCTTTTCCGTCGCCGCCATGGCGCCTCCCGGCGTTGTCGCGTTCAATGTCGTCTGAGAAAGAGGACCGAGACCTCGTGGGTCGGGTCCTCGAGCGCGGCCCTGAGTCCCTTGTGGACCGTCGCGACCACCTCGCCCGCCGTCCGCTCCTGGACCTGGACCACCAGGTCCGCGGCCCCCCGGAAGAGTCCGGTCGGGCCGCTGGAAAGGGCGAGCAGGGCATCCCCTACCCCCATCGCGGCCCGTTCGCTCCCGTATCGGAACCCCTCGAGCATGCCGAGGGGCGGGCCGTGCGAGGGCAGGGCGTCGAGGGTGCCCGCGCGTCCGAGCACGCCCGCCGGTATTCTGCCGGCGGCCGCCCACTCGACGCCGTCGGGCTCCGGCACCACCAGCGCGCACTCGACGAACTGCCGACCCGGCCCGAGTACCGCCGCGAGGCCGCCGTTCGCGCGGGCCAGCAGGTCGGCCAGGTCGGAGGCGACCGGCGCCGCCGTCCTGAGCGCTGCGCGCGCCATGCCGAGCGCGAGCGCCGGCAGGTCGCCGCCCCGCACGTCCAGGAGCGCCAGAGCCCACCGGCCGTCGGACAACGAAAACGTGTCCCAGACCGAATTGCCACGGCCCTGTTCCTCCACCGTCGTGCCGGCCGCGATGTCGTAACCCTCGACCCTGGGCGCGTTCCGGGGGAGCATGGCGCGTTGCAGCCTGCGTGCGACGTCCGCGCCGCCCGGCAGAGGAGGGGGCGGCGAGGCGTTCGCAGCCGCGTCGGGGGTCGCGCCGTCGCGTCTCGGCAGCGGGGCGCCGCGCGCGACCTGAAGAAGACGCGCCGCCAGGGTGTCCTGGGGCACGAGGCGTCGCCCGGCCTCGGCGGGCACCATCACCAGTTCGACGTCTTCGCGAGCGCTCACCGTCGCGGGCGCGGGCCCGCCCCCGATGAGGGCGCCCGCGTCGACCACCGCTCCGCGCCCGAGCATGCGTGCGTCGGCCCCCCCGGCCACCTCGACCGTGCCACGAAGCACGACCCAGCAGACGCGTTCGGGCGCGCCGGCCTGCACCAGCACCTGGCCCGCGCGTGCGCGCTGCCGTCGCGACAGCGCGGCGATCTGGCGCAGGTCCTCGATCGGCAATCCCCTGAAGAACTCGGTCTCGGCGAAGAGCTGCACGACCGGATCGGTCGGGCCGGCGGGGAAATGCTGGGACACGTCGTGGCCTCCGGGGCGGCGTGATGCGGGCGAACTTCCAATGTAGGCCGGGCCTCACGCGCGGGGAATGTTCGACGGCGGGCGGGCGGTTACCTTGAGCGCGCCGACCACACCGGATCCCGAACGGACGAGGACACCAGCATGCGGATCGCGATCAACACCGGAGGTGGCGACGCGCCCGGCCTCAACGCCGTCATTCGCGCCGCCGTTCTGGCCGCCGACCAGCTCGGCTGGGAGGTCCATGGCATTCGCCGCGGGTACGAGGGGTTGCTCGACGGCGCTCCCGACGGGGTCGTGCGGCTGACTCGTGACTCGGTCCGCGGCATCACCCATCTCGGCGGCACGATTCTCGGCACGACCAACCGCGGCAACCCGCTCGCCTACCCTGTGCGGCAGCCCGACGGTTCGGTGACCACGATCGACCGCTCCGACGAGCTGATCCGGGCGTTCGAGCAGCGTGGCATCGACGCGCTCATCGCGGTCGGGGGCGACGGGTCGCTGCGCATCGCCCGGGACCTCGCGGCGCAGGGGCTCCGGGTGGTGGGCGTGCCGAAGACCATCGACAACGACCTCGCCGCGACCTCGGTCACCTTCGGGTTCCACACCGCGGTCCAGACCGCGACCGACGCGCTCGGGCGGCTGCATTCGACCGCCGAGGCGCACCGGCGGGTCATGGTCGTGGAGTTGATGGGGCGAAACGCGGGTTGGATCGCCCTCTTCGCCGGGCTCGGCGGCACGGCCGACGTGATCCTGATTCCGGAGATCGAGTTCGATCTGGAGCGCGTGTGCGAGAAGATCGAGTCGCGCTACGACGGCGAACGGGGGTTCGCCATCGTGGTGGTCGCCGAGGGCGCCCGCGAGCGCGGCGGCGAGCCGGTCTACCAGGAGGAAGCGGGCCCCGGCCATTCGGGGCGCCTCGGCGGCATCGCCGAACGGCTCGCCGAGCGCATCGGCGACCGCACCGGGCACGAAACGCGTTCGCTGGTGCTCGGCCACCTGCAGCGGGGCGGCGAGCCTACCGCCTACGACAAGGTACTGGCGCTGCGTTTCGGCGCGGCGGCGGTCGAGCTCGTCGAGAAGGGGCACTTCGGCTGCATGGTCGCGCTCGATCCGCCCGAGGTGCAGGCGGTTCCGCTCGCGCGGGCCGTGGCGCACATCAAGACGGTGCCCGTCGAGGGCGACGTCGTACGGACGGCCCGGCGACTGGGGATCAGCTTCGGCGATTGAGCCGACCGTGTCTCGCCGCTGCAGCCGGCACGCGGCCGCATCTCGGCCTCGCGCGTCGTGGAAGGGCCGTGTTCGCAGCCCTCATCGGCGGCGCGCGTATCGAAGGCTGCGTTGACGGCGTGGGCCGCCGTGTTCGCAGCAGTCGCCGCCGCTGCGGGTTTCGATGGCTGCACGGACGGCGTATGCCGCCGTGTTTGCAGCCGCGGTCGGCCGAGAGCCCAGCGAAGGCTGCGTTGACGGCCACGCCGCGGGGGCCGCCAGGGGGGGCGAGGGAGACCGCCGGGGGGGCTCCCGCCGGGGGCACCCGCCGCCCCCCCCACACGCACCGGCGGTCAGCCCCCTCAGCACCCGCGCCACCTTTCGGGTCCCTTGATAGAGCCTATGTTGCTTCACGACTTCCATTCACCGAACGCTGGAGACCGGCGATGATCCGTCGCTCACCGACCCTTGCCGCCTTCGTCTGCTCGCTGGCCCTCGTCTCCGCGCCGGGGCACCTCACCGCCCAGGTCGCGGACTTCGTGCCCGAACCGGCCCGGGGGCAGTCCTTCGAGCTCTCGATCAGGAACATCATGCAGGGCCCGGCGCACGTCGGCGAATCGCCTTCGAACGTCTCCTTCACCGACGACGGCGAGTGGATCTACTTCCGCTGGAAGCAGGGCGGGCAGCTCTGGAGCGCCGACCCCGAGTGGTACCGGGTTCCCGCCGAAGGCGGTACCCCGGAGCGCGTGCCCGAAGACCAGCTCGACGAGGCGCAGCGAACGTTCGGGGGCGGCGACCTCTCGAGCGACCGGCGCTTCCGCGTGACCAGCGACGGCGGCGATCTCTTCCTGATCGACCGGGCGTCGCTCGCGGTCCGGCGGCTCACGGACACGCGGAACAGCTTCAGCTCGCCCATGTTCATGACCGGCGACGACCGGATTCTCTACCGCGAGGGGATGAACCTCTTCGTGATGGAGCTCGACGGAACGGGCATACGGCAGCTCACCGACATTCGCTCGGGATCGCCGCCGTCGGAGAGCGAGCCCGAAGGGCTGGAGGCCTTCCTGCGCGACCAGCAGCTCGAGCTCTTCGAGCACATTCGGCGGCAGAAGGCCGAGTCCGACTCGGCCGAGGCACGGCGCGATCGGGCGAGCGCCGACGAGCCCGAGACGGTATGGATTCCGCAGGGTGAGAACCTCGGCGGGCTCACCCCGACGCGCGACGGGCGCTTCGTGCTTCTCACGACCTTCCAGCCGGCGCGCGGCGGCACCGACGCGATGGTGCCGTTCTGGGTCACGGAATCGGGCTACACCGAACCGCGCGACACGCGAACCAAGGTCGGTGACGTGACGAGCGGGGGGCGCGCCGCGCTCGTCCGCACCGAGACGGGCGAGGTGACCTGGCTCGAGGGCAAGCCCGACGACTTCGAGGGCGACGTGCGGACCTTCGTCGGGTCGTGGAACGACGCCGGAACGCACGCGCTGGTCTTCGCCACCTCGGACGACGACGAGAACCGCTGGATCTACGCGCTCGAGGCCGCCACCGGCGACCTCACCCTGCTCGACCACCTGCAGGACTCGGCCTGGGTGGGCGGCCCCTGCTCGTTCTGCAACGGGTGGCTGCCCGGCACCGCCACCGCGTACTACGTGAGCGAGGCGACCGGCTACGCGCACGTCTACACGGTGAACGCCGACGGCTCGGGGCGGCGCGCGCTCACCTCGGGCGACTGGGAGGTGCTCTCGCTGACCATGCCCGAGAGCCGGGACCGTTTTCTCGTCACCACGCACGAGGACTCTCCGTTCAACCAGCACGTCGGGTGGCTCGACTTCGACGGGGGGCCGATCGAGTACCTGCAGACCGGCGACGGGCGCTACGACGTCACGCTCTCACCCGACGGGCGCCGCATCGCCGTCGTGCACGACGTCGCGAACGCGCCGGGTGAGCTCTACGTGGCGTCGGGGTCATCCCCCGAGAACCTCACCCGCGTGACGACCACGCCGACCGATCAGTGGTCGTCGTTCGGGTGGATTCGTCCGGAGATCGTGCACGTTCCGGCCGAAGACGGCACCATGGTGCCCGCCCGCATCTACCGGCCCGCCGACATGGGCGCCGAGGCCAACGGCGCGGGGGTGATCTTCGTGCACGGCGCCGGCTATCTGCACAACGTGCACAACTACTGGTCGTCGTATTTCCGCGAGTACATGTTCCACCACTTCCTCGCGGCGCAGGGCTACACCGTGCTGGACATCGACTACCGGGGCTCGGCGGGCTACGGCCGTGACTGGCGGACCGCGATCTACCGCTGGATGGGCGGCAAGGACCTGAGCGACCAGGTCGACGGGGCCCGGTGGATGGTGGCCAACGAGGGCGTGGACCCCGCGCGGATCGGCATCTACGGAGGGTCGTACGGGGGCTTCATCACGCTCATGGCGTTGTTCACCGCCGACGACACGTTCAAGAGCGGGGCTGCGCTGCGCTCGGTGACCGACTGGGCGCACTACAACGACGGCTACACGTCGAACATTCTGAACGACCCGCAGGAGGACGAAGAGGCCTACCGGCGCTCGAGCCCGATCTACTTCGCGGAGAGCTTCGGGCCCGACCAGCACCTGCTGATCCCGCACGGCATGGTCGACACCAACGTGCACTTCTCCGACGTGGTGCGGCTCGCGCAGCGGCTGATCGAGCTCGGCAAGGAGAACTGGGAGATGGCGGTGTACCCGGTCGAGAATCACGGCTTCGTCGAACCCAGCTCGTGGACCGACGAGTACCGGCGCATCTTCGAGCTCTTCGAGCGCACGATCTCGCGGCCCGGCTGCACCGAGGGCGGGGCGTTCTGCGCGGTGCCGGGGCGCTGAGCCGCGGCGCCGTACCGAGCCGGACTTCGCGCCGTGACCGGCCGCGGCCCGAGCCGGAACGCCCTGAGGCGTGGTGCGCTCGTCGTTTGCGGCCTCGCCGCACTCGCGCTGGCGGCATTGCTCGCGCGGCCGCTCGCCCCGTCGACGCTTTTCGACCGCGAGGGGCGCTTCGGCGAGGTCCGCGTGGTCGAGCACGCGAACGGGTTCCGGTCGCTCTTGATCGGCGACGGACGGGCGCGCCAGACCACGCTGGACCCCGAGCGCCCGCTGCACCTCGAACTGCCGTACACGCAGGTGGCGATGGCGGGGCTGGCGCTGGTTCCGGTCGACGCGAGGCTCCTCTTCGTGGGGCTCGGGGGCGGCGCCATGCCCACCTTCGCACGCGGCGTGAGGCCCGAGGCGGCGCTCGACGTCGTCGAGATCGACCCGCTCGTGGTCGAGGTGGCCGGCCGCTACTTCGGGTTCCGGCCTGACGCGCGGCTGGACGTCCATGTGGACGATGGCCGCGCTTTCATCGAGCGGTCGGCGGCCTCGAGGTGGCACGCCGTCTTCCTCGACGCCTTCTCGGACGACGAGATTCCTCGAGCGCTCGCGACCCGCGAGTTCCTGGAGGCCACGCGGCGCGCCCTCGTGCCGGGCGGGGTCGTGGTGAGCAACCTGTGGACCTCCGTCGAGGAGTACCCGTCGATGGTCGCGACGTACGAAGCGGTCTTCGACCACGTCGCGCTGCTCCGGGTGCCGGGGCGCCGCCAGGTGATCCTCCTGGCCACCGATCGGGGGCAGGCCCTGGAACGCGAGGCGCTGCTCGGGGCGGTGCGGGACCTCTCCCGGTCCACGTCGCTCGGCTTCGATCTCGAGGCGCTGGTGGCCGGCGGCCACACGCGGGGGCTTCCTGTCGGCGGCCAGGTGTTGTCGGACGAGGGGTGAGCCGCCTACCCTGAATCTCCGACGCCCACCCTCAGCAGGCGGACACGCATGGCCGGACTCCGCATCGGCGGACGCCTCGATCCCGACACGGGCGAGCGCCTGCCCGACGACGACCTCCTTCTCGACGCCGAGGACTTCACGACCCACGGGGTGATCGTCGGCATGACCGGGTCCGGCAAGACGGGGCTGGGCATCGTGCTGCTCGAAGAGGTGCTCCGCTCGGGCCGTCCCGCGCTGATCCTGGACCCGAAGGGCGACCTGGCGAACCTCGCGCTGCTCTTCCCGGAACTGGCGCCGGGCGACTTCCGCCCCTGGGTCGACGGCGCCGAAGCGCGGCGCGAGGGCATCGGCGAAGACGAGCTGGCCGAACGCACGGCGAAGCGCTGGAAGGGGGGATTGGCGGACTGGCGCCTCGGCGGGTCGGACATCGCCGAGCTCCGGAGCCGCGTCTCGCTCCGGGTCTACACGCCCGGCTCGACCGCGGGCGCGCCGCTCGACCTGATCGGCTCGCTGGAGCCGCCGGCCGACGCCGACGAAGAGGCGCTCCTCGACGCGGCCGAGGGATTCGTGAGCGGCCTGCTCACCCTCGCGGGCCTGACGCCCGACCCGCTCACGTCGCCCGAGCACATTCTGCTCGCGAACATCGTCATGGACGCGTGGCGGGCCGGGCGGACGCTCACCCTCGAGTCGCTCATCGCGAGCGTGCAGAACCCCCCGTTCCGGAAGCTCGGGGTCTTCGAGGTGGACCAGTTCGCACCGCCGGCGGACCGTACCCGGCTGGCGCTCCGCCTGAACGGATTGGTGGCGTCGCCCGGGTTCGCCGCGTGGCGCACGGGCGACCCGCTGGACCTCGGCACCCTCCTCCGCGCGCCCGACGGACGGCCGCGGGCGAGCATCGTGCAACTCTCGCACCTCTCCGAGGCCGAGCGCATGTTCGTGGTCACGCTGATCCTGAGCCGCACGGTGGCGTGGATGCGGGGCCAGCCCGGCACCTCGGACCTGCGGGCCATGGTCTACATCGACGAGCTCTTCGGCTTCGCGCCGCCCACGGCCGCGCCGCCGTCGAAGAAGCCGCTCCTGACCCTCTTCAAGCAGGCGCGGGCGCACGGAGTGGGGCTGGTGGTCGCCACCCAGAACCCGGTCGACGTCGACTACAAGCTGATGTCGAACGCCGGCACCTGGATGATCGGGCGGCTCACGACCGAGCGCGACAAGGCGCGCATCGTCGAGGCCCTCAAGAGCGCCGACGGCTCGGTCGACGTGGCCGCGTGGGACGCCCGCATCGGCGGGCTCGGCAAGCGCCAGTTTCTGCTCAAGCAGACCGGCTCGCCCGCGCCCGACGCGTTCACGTCGCGGTGGGCGATGGCGTATCTGCGCGGGCCGATCACGCGCGCCGAGCTCTCGCGGCTCCCCGCCGAGGTGATCGGCGAGACGCCGACCCGCACGACACCGCCCCCGGCCGCCGACGCCCCGGCCACGCCCCCGCTCGCCGACGACGAGAGCACCGTGCCCCCACGGGTGGCCGACGGCGTACCGGTCTGGTACGTCGATCCCTCGGCCCCGTGGGCACCCGCGCTGAAGGGTGAAGCCGATGGGGCCCACCGCCGGCTCGAAGCGGGCGTCGCCGCGCGCGTGCACCTGCTCTTCGACGAGGACCGCGCCGACCTGCGGCACGAAGAAACCTGGGAGGCGATCGTGCACCCGCTCGGCCAGGCCTTCCGCGCCGACGACGCCCGGGCGGTCGATTTCGACGACCGGGACTTCAGCACCGAGGCACCGGACGGCGCCCGCTACCTGCTGCCCTCGGCGCCCGTCCACCAGGCGTCGTTCTTCCGCGACGCCGAGCGGGCCCTCGCCGACTGGCTCTACCGGAACCGCGCGGTGAGCGTGCTGCACAACGAGGCGCTCGGGCTCTACTCGCGCATCGGCGAGAGCGCCGAGTCCTTTCGCGACCGCTGCATGGCCGCGGCCGAAGACGCCGCCGATGCCGAAGCGGCGACGTTGCGCGCGCGGTACGAGAGCAAGCTCCGGACGCAACGCGATCAGGCGGCGCGCGCCGAGCGCCGCGTGCGCGAGCTCGAGGTGGACGTCGAAAGTCGGCGACAGCAGGAGCTGGTGGCCGGCGCCGGCGACCTGCTCGGCATGTTCCTCGGGGGGCGGCGGCGCACGCGGTCGCTCTCGGGGGTCGCATCGCGCCGCTCGACCACCCGCCGCACCGCCGAACGTCTCCACAGCGCCGAGGACCGGCTCCGGGACGAACTCGAGGACGTCGAGGAACTCGAAGCCGAGCTCGCACGGGACCTCGAAGCGATCTGGGAGCGCTGGAAGGAAGCCGTCTGGCAGGTCGCGCAGGTCGACGTCACCCTCGAGAAGAACGACATACGGGTCGAGTCCGTCGGGTTGATCTGGGCCTGACCGACGAGCCTGGTCGTAACGTTCGGGGCACACGACGGTAAGGAAGGTTCGGGGCGCACGAGGCCCCGGACCCGGCCCGGAGGACAGCATCACCGAACCGATCTCCAACACGCGCACGGTCCTGCTCGCCCTCGCGGCGGTCGGGGCGGCGGCGCTCATCGCGGTCGCGGCATCCGAACCCGGCCTCCTGGGCCGGGCGGAACGCCTCACCGCCGAGCGCCTGCCCGCCGCGCGGATCGGCGGCATGGCGGTGGCGCTGGGCGGCGTGGTCTGGCTCTGGCTGCAGCGGCGGGGCCGTCCGGTTCGCGGAGCGGGACGGTCCCCGAGCCTCGCGTCGGTGCTCGTGCGGGCCGGGGTGATCATGGCGGTGTTCGGCCTGATGCTCCGCTTCGCGCCGCCCCCCGGATCGAGCTCGGAGGGCACGCGCGAACCCTTCGGCGGACGCCCCGGCACCGACGTGAGCGCCGAGGCGCCGCCCCTGACCCGTCCGGCGCCCCCACCCGAGACCGCTCCCATGACCGAGGGGCTCAGCCCCGAGGGTTCGGTGCTCGTGCCCGAAGAGACGCCTCCGCCTGAAACCGCGCCGCAGCGGGGTACACCGGACTCCGCGCCCCTCGACCTCGGGTTCCTGCGGGCGCTCGGCCCACTCCTGCTTCTTCTCGCGCTCCTCGGGCTCGTCGTGCTGGTGTTTCGCGTTCTGCGCGGTGACCGGCGGCTGGTTCGCGCAGATGAATCCGTCGACGACCCGGCGACCGACGACGAGGCCGCCGACGCCGAAGCGGGGCTGGTCGCGTCGCTCGACGAAGTGCGGGCAGCGCGACGCGTGCCGGGCTCCCGGATCACTGCGGCCTATTACCGGCTTCTCGACGCGCTGGAGGAGATGGGCGCCGGCCGCCGGCCTCACGAAGCGCCGCACGAGCACCTCGAACGGGCGCTCGGCCCGCTGGGCGTCGGTTCCGAGCCTCTGCACCGCCTCGCCGCGCTCTACGTGCAGGCGGAGTTCAGCCAACGGTCCACGACCGAGCGACACCGCGCGGCGGCGGCCGAGGCGCTCGAGCGGAGCCTGGCCGACCTCCGGTCCGCCCGGGCGCGGCTCGCCGGAGGGCTCCCATGAAGCTCCGCTCGCCCCGCTCGCTGCGCGAACCCGAGCGCGAACGTGGGCAACGAGACGGGCGCCGACGGCCCCGCAACCCGCGCGCGCTACGCCTCGAGAAAGCGCGCGAGGAGCGTCGCGAGCGCGGCGGTGACGGGGCCGAGCGCGACCCGACCGAGATCACCGGAGTCCTTCCCCGCGCCGGCGAGACCGCAGCCGCCGTGGCACTCTTCGGGGGCCTGCTCCTCATCGCGCTGCCGCAGCACACGGCGAGCATCGTGCGCATGCTCCTGGTGGCCCTCGCGGCCGTGGCGGCGCTCTGGGCCCTGAGCCGGCTCGTGCCGGAGGCGGGCGTCGGGGGGTGGTGGCGCTCGCCCTTCGAACACCCCTCTGAAGGCCGTACCCTCAGACCCTCGGGCGAACTCGCACGCATACGAAGCATGATGGCCGGCCGCCGACAGCGCCTCGCACCGGGCACGGCGCTCCCTCCGGACATCATTCGAATGCTCCGGCCGCTGGTGATCGCGGCGCTCGAGCGGCGGGGCCACGACCCGACCGATCCCGCGGGGCGCCCGGCGATCCGGCGGCTGCTCTCCCGGCCCGCCTGGAGCGTGCTCGACGCCGACCCTCGCTACCTGCCGCGCTGGCACGAGACCCGCCGCGGCGACACGCGCCGCGTGGCCGATGTCGTGCGGCAGATCCTCGACGAACTGGAACGACTTGGACCATGAACCGCACTCCGTCGCACGGCGAATCCCCCGTGACCCCGCTCGACGCCTCCAAGGCCCTCTCCCTCGACCGCGCCGCGGAGGTGGTCGTGGGGATTCTCGACGAGGTCTGTCGGGCCGTGGTGGGAAAGCGTGACGTCGTTCGCATGATCCTCGCCGGGCTGGTGGCCGACGGGCACGTCCTGCTCGACGACGTGCCGGGCGTCGCGAAGACCCTCACCGCCCGGTCGATCGCCACCGCGGCAGGTCTCGGATTCACGAGGGTCCAGTTCACGCCCGACGTGCTCCCGGCCGACATCACGGGCTCGCTCGTGCTCGACGTCGCCACGCAGGAGCCCCGCTTCCGAAAGGGTCCCGTCTTCACCAACCTGCTGCTCGCCGACGAGGTGAACCGCGCCCCCGCGAAGACGCAGGCCGCCCTGCTCGAGGCCATGCAGGAGCGACAGGTCACGGCCGACGGTGTGACGCGCGCGCTTCCGCGCCCCTTTCTCGTGATCGCCACCCAGAACCCGATCGAGTCCGAGGGCACCTACCCCCTGCCCGAGGCGCAGCTCGACCGGTTCCTGCTCCGCACGACCATGGGGTATCCGTCCGAGGGCGACGAGGTCGCGCTGCTCGCGGGTCGGCTCGAGCGGCGCACCGACGAGGTGACGCTCGACGCGGTCTGTGACGCCGAGACCTTCACTCTCGTGCAGAGCGCCCTGGAGCAGGTGCACGTGGACCGTCGGCTGCTCGGTTACTGCGTATCGCTGGTGCGCGCCACGCGCAGCGATCCCGATCTCGCGCTGGGCTCGAGCCCGCGCGGAACCCTCGCCCTCGTGAAGCTCACGCGGGCGCTGGCGGTGATGGAGGGCCGCGACTACGTGGCGCCCGACGACGTGCGCCGCATGGCGGTGCCCGCGCTGGCGCATCGGGTCGTGCTCAGCGACGACGCGTGGGCGCGGAGAGCCGACCCGGAGGCGGTCGTCCGGAGGGTCGTCGACGGGGTCCCGGTGCCCCAGGCGTGACGGACCCGGAGGGCCACCTGGCGGCGGGCGAGGGGCTCACGCGGCGGCGCGCCGACCCGAGGCTTCCGGCCTATCTCGTGGCCGGCTTCGGTGCGCTCATCGGCGCGGTCGCCCTCGGTAGCGGCGAGGTCGCCGCGCTGGCCGCGCCCTTCCTCGCCTTCGCCGCGGCGGGGCTCGCCCTGCCGAGGCCGGGCGGGGTTCGCGGCTCGGTTCACGTCGACGTGGACCGTGTGATCGAGGGTGCGACGCTGTCGGGCGAGATCCGGGTGGACTGGGACGGGATCGCCGAGGTCGACGTGATGCTCGACGGTTGGCGGGGCGTGACCGCCGACGACCCCGCGCCGCATGTGGCGTGGGCCCTCGCCCCCGGCACCGGGCCGGTTCGTCTCGAGTTCCGCATGCGCGCCGAGGCCTGGGGGGCGCACGATCTCGGCACGCTCTGGGTGCGCCTGCGGCGCCCGGGCGGGCTGCTGATCGAAGAGCGGCGTCTCGCCGCGACCCCCACGGTGCGCGTGCTTCCCTCGCCGCTCCGGCTCGACCGCCTGCTCCGGCCCGCCGAGCCGCGCGCCGTGGCCGGTATGCACCTCTCGCGCCTGCGCGGGCACGGATCGGATTTCGCCGAGCTTCGCCCCTACCAGGTCGGCGACCGCCTGCGCGACATCTCCTGGGCGACCTCGGCGAGGCTGGGTGCCCCGTGGGTCACGGTGCACCACCCGGAACGCACCGGCACGGTGATGCTCCTGCTCGACGCGTTCTTCCGCGACGAGGACGACAGCACCGAAGCGCTGGCCCTCGCCGCCCGGACAGCGTGGGCCGTGGCATCGGCGCATCTGCGCGCACAGGACCGTGTGGGCCTCCAGGCGCAGGGGCGGAGCGTCGCCTGGGTGCCCCCCCAGGGTGGGCGACGGGCGCGCTGGATGCTGCTCGAGGAGCTGCTCGGCGTGGGGGGCGAGGCCGCCGACCGGTGGCGCCGGCAACGGAGGTTCGGGCGCCCGGTGGTGCCCGCCGACGCGCTGGTCGTGGGCGTCACGAGCCTCGAGTCGCACAGCTTCACGCGCGACCTGATCCATCACCGGCGTGTCGGCCACACTACGGCGGCATTGGTGATCGACACTGAACCGCTGCTGCCTTCGGCCCGCGGGTCGCTCGACGCCACGGCGCGGCGGCTCTGGCTCGCCCGGCGGGACGCGGAGCGCGGTGCGCTGGAGCGGTCGGGAGTGCTGACGGCGCTCGTCACGCCATCGGGTGGGGTCGGGCCCGCCATCTCGAGCGTTCGCCGCCGCATGTCGCACTGGCACTGGCGCCGCCGGGGCCCGCGCATGAGCGGGCCGGGCGCGGAGGGGGTCGACGCGTCGTGGGCGTGATCGCGCTGGTCCTCGCGGCGCTCACCGGCGCGGGCGCGGCGGCGCTCGGGCAGGGAGCGCCGATCTTCGTGGCCGGGGCCCTGCTGTACGTCGCGGCGACGGCCGTCACGCTGACCGCGCCGATCGCGCTTACCGGGCAGGTCACGGTCGGCGTCGCGCTCGCGGCGGCGCTCGCGGTC
>CBFGQV010000025.1:0-14613 GCA_965651045.1 uncultured bacterium | reverse complement strand
GTCGTCCTTCTCTTCGGTGAGCCCAAGGAGCAGGTGCTCGGTCGAGACGTACTCGTCGTCGAGGGCGCGCGACTCCGCCTCGGCGGTGTCGAGGGCGCGGTTGAGGTCGCGGGCGATACGGGGGTCGGCCCCGCCCTCCACGCGCGCCATGCGCCCGATCGCCTCTTCGGTGCGCTCCCTCACCCTGGCGACCTGCACGCCGAGCTTCTGCAGCACCGGCGTCACGATGCCCTCGGCCTGGTCGAGAAGCGACAGGAGCAGGTGTACGCCGTGGATCTCGGGATTCCCGCGCCGGCGCGCGTCCTGCGCGGCGGCCTGGAGCGCCTCGGCGGCCTTCACGGTGAGTCGGTCGTAGCTGAGCATATCGATGGTGGTGGGTCGGATGTCGTCAGGTGCCTGCCGATCTGACAGACAGGGAGAGGGGCTCACCCCCTCAAGGTACAAGCCCCGTGCCATCGAAAGGCTCGTTCCGCGGGTGCGACTTGAGAACCCGCGCGCGAAGGGCGAAGATGGGGCACATGCCCTCCGCTTCTCTGCCCTCTCCGACGCCCGACACGCCGCCGCCCGTGCCGGAGCGGGCGCTCCTGTTCTCGCTCGGCGCGCTCGCCGTTCCCCTCCTCGCCTGGCTGCTCTGGCCCGAGGCCACGGGCACGGACGCGGGGCTGCTCATCTGGCTGACCTGCCTGGTGCCCGCGTTCCTGCTTGCCTACTACCGCGGGTGGCAGGGCACGGCCGCGGCCCTCGCCGCGGGCATGGCCGTGCTCGCCGTGGGTCACGTCGTGCTCACCGCCCGCGGCGCCTCGATGCCGGACTGGCGGTACGTCGCGGCGCTCGTCTCGGTCTACCTGGCGATCGCGCTCGGCGTGGGCGCGCTCGCCGACCTGCTCCGTCGGCAGGAGGCACGCGCGCACGGCGCGGCTCTTCGCGATCCCCTCACGGGACTCCCGAACCGGCGCCACACGCAGATCGTGCTGGACACGTCGTTCGCGTCGGCGCGGGCCGGGTCTCCGCTGTCGGTGGTGCTCTTCGACGTGGACCGCTTCCGGTGGATCAACGACCAGCATGGGCAGGAAGCGGGCGACCAGCTCCTGGTCGAGATCGCGGGCATCGTGCGGCGAAACCTCGCGGACGGTGAGATGGTCGGCCGCTGGGGCGGCGGCGAGTTCCTGGCCGTCCTGCCCGGCGTAGCGCTCGACGAGGCGACGGCGCGAGCCGACGCACTCCGGACCGCGATCCGAGACGCCCCCCGCCGCTGGCAGCCGGTGACGGTGTCGGCCGGGGTGGCGGCGCTCGTCGGGGACCACGCGACAGTCGACGCGCTCGTGAGCGGCGCCGACGAGGCGCTTCGCGAAGCCAAGCGCGCGGGTCCCGACCGCACGGGCGTCCACGTCGACGACGGCGACACCGACGCCGGCCTCGCGGTGCGCGGCACCCCGGGCGACGCGGTCGCGCGACTGATCGAGCCCGGTCCACCCCCGCCGACCCCATCCGTGAACGGCTTCGAGCCGCTCTTCGAAGCGCGCATCGTCGTGGTCGACGACGAGGCCGCGAACCTGCGCGCCTTCGGCCGTGGCCTTCGCGCCATCGGGTTCGAGCGACTGGAGACCTACGACGACCCGTCCGAGGCCGTTCAGGCCATCGAGGCCGACCCACCCGATCTCGTGCTCCTCGACCTGCTCATGCCCGGCCTCGACGGGTTCGAGGCTCTGGAGCGGCTCCGCCCCGTGCTCGAACGCGAAGGGTTCCTGCCGGTCATCATCCTCACCGGAGAACGAGACCCCGAGGTGCGCGAACGCGCGCTCCGCATGGGGGGCAAGGACTTCCTGAACAAACCGGTCGACCTGACGGAGCTCGAAGCGCGTATTCTGAACCTGCTCGAGACCAGGGCCCTGCACCGCGCGCTCCGTGACGCGAGGGACCGCCTGGAGATCCGGGTGCGGGAGCGCACGCGCGAGCTCGAGCACGCCCGGACCGAGATCCTGCGCCGCCTCGCCCGCGCGGCCGAGTACAGAGACGACGCGACCGGGCGCCACCAGGAGCGCGTCGGCCAGCTCGCCGAGCGCCTGGCCGTGCGCATGGGGGTCGACGCCGAGACGGTCGCGCTGCTGCGGCTCGCGGCGCCCCTGCACGACCTGGGCAAGATCGCGATCCCCGACTCGATTCTGCGAAAGCCGGGCCCGCTCACGCCCGACGAGTACCGGCGCATGCAGGAACACACGCGGTACGGTGCCGAGCTGCTGGCCGGCAGCACGCACCAGGTGCTCGAGGTGGCCCGCGTCATCGCGTTGGCGCACCATGAGCGGTGGGACGGCAACGGCTACCCGGCCGGGCGACGCGCCACGGAGATCCCCCTCGCGGGGCGCATCGTGGCCGTCGCCGATGTCTTCGATTCGCTCCTGCACAGTCGCCCGTACAAGGACGCGATTCCCATGGACCGGGTCCTGGCGATGATCGAGGAGGACTCCGGCGCGGCCTTCGACCCCGACATCGTGCGCGCGCTGCTCGAACTCGCACGGCGCGGCATGCTCGAAGACCTGGTGGCCGACTGACCGGGGCGGGCCGCCCTCAGTTGCCCACGACCCGCTTCGCCAGCCCGGCCGGAATCGCTCCGTCGGCGCTCACCTGGTTGATCAGCGCGACCACGGCCGGCGGGGCCGGCGACGGATAGCGCTCGAGGAACCGGTCGAGCGGCGTGGCTTGCGCCAGGTCGACGAGCGCGAGGTGGTTCGGCTGGACGGCGAGAACACGGCTGTCGGTTTCGCGGCGGAAGCTCTCCATCACCCCGCGGGCCGACGACGCGATCTGCCGCCATCCCGCCGCCGACGACACGCCGAGCATGCGATACGTGTTTCCGTCGTAGCGCAGGAAGAGCGCCTCGCCCGCGAGGGTGCCCTGCTGGGTCGTGGCCTCGAAGGGAGCCCAGACCGCGTCGTTGCCATTGACCGTGCCGGTTCGGACGGATCCCATCTCGATGCCCTGCTGGGACCCGAACCGCGCGATCGCCTCGCGGGGGGCGAGCTCGTCGAGCGTGAGGAGCACGGCGCCCTGCTGGTCGGGCGTGACGAACTGGACCTCGGTCTTGCCATTCATGACCGACCAGTCGTCGGGCACGTCGATGCGGAACGCGAGATCCGGATGGTGGAACACCCCGGACTCGACGAAGCCTTCGCGCGGGTTCATACCGAAGATCATGCCGTCGAGCCGGCGCAGGTACTCGGGCTTGCGCACCAGGCTGCCTGTGTTGCCTTCCTCGGCGGCCATCTCGAGAATCGCCTGGCTGCGGTTCGCCGGATCGGGGTGTGTGCTCAACCACTCGGGCACGCGCCCGCTCCCGGACTGCATCTCCGACGAGCGCGCGAGCATGGCCATGACGTCGGCGAGCTCGCGCGGGTCGTAGTCGATCCGGGTCATGTAGCGCACGCCGAGCATGTCGGCCTCGCGCTCGTCGTCGCGCCCGAACTTGAGAAAGAGCAGCCCCAGGCCGGCGCCGGCGACGTCGCCGAGCGCACGGAGCTCTTCCGAGAAGATCATGCCGATGCCGAGCCCGAGCTGCGCGAGCTGCTGCCGGCTCATCTGGTTCACCGAGTGCCGGGCCGTCACGTGCCCGATCTCGTGTCCGAGCACGCCCACGAGCTCCGCTTCGGAGCCCAGGTGCGTCATGATTCCCCGCGTCACGTAGATGAAGCCGCCCGGCAACGCGAAGGCGTTCACGGTGGGATCATCGAGCACGCGGAAGGTCCAGGGCAGGTTCGGGCGCTCCGAGCGCGCCGCCAGTTCCTCGCCCAGCGACTGGACGTAGCGCTGCGTGGCGTCGTCCGGATAGAGGCCCATGCTCGCCACGATCTGCTGGTCCGCCTCGCGGCCCATCGCGATCTCCTGGCTCTCGCTCACCAGGCTGAGCTGTCGGTCGCCGGTGGCCGGGTTCACGGCGCAGCCGGCGGCCACGAGGGCGAGGGGCACGATCGCGCTGCGGAGACGGGCGTTCATGGAATCCTCCGTGGGTCTATGTGTCGAAGCCGCGGGGCACGCGGGGCATGGTCAGCCCTCTGGCATGCACGATCCAGGCCAGCGCTCACGAGCCGGCATCAGAACGCCGGCCCGAGCAGCAGGGCGTTCGTGTAGGGCTGGAACCCCGCGTACCACATCATGCGGTACAGGGGATCGTCGGCGAACAGCACCACGCGACCCTGCCCGACCGACCGACGCACGAGCCAGGAACTGCTGCGCAGACGGTCGAGCGTCGCCTCTCCGATCACGCCGCTGACCTTGTCCACGCCGTCCGGGAAGTGTGCGACCGTCTCGAACATCTCGGAGGGCTCGAAGGCACTGCCGGTCGACAGGACCCAATGTGCGTCGGGGGTGCCGTCGGCCGCCGCGCCGAAGGCGAGCGGCTGCCCGGGGTCCAGCAGGACCTGCAGCACGGTACCCGGCGTCTGCCGCTCCCAGCGCTCGAGGTCGCGCTCCTCGCGCGTGCGCAGCGCGCGCTCGACCGCGGCCGGAGCCTCGGGCGGTTCGGCCTGGCGGCGCTGCACGTCGAACCAGCCGCCGACCTCGAACGCTCCGCTCGCCACCGCGACGAGGGTTCCTCCCTCGCGCGTCCAGGCCGTGAGCGCCTCTCGACCCGCCTCGCCGAGCGCGCGCCCGAGCCCGCCCGCCTGCGGCACGACGATCACGTCGTAGTCCGACAGGTCGGCGCCGGCCACGCTCGCCACCTCGATCGCGTCGAATGGCAGCCCGAGCCGCCGCTCGAGGAAGTAGGCGTGCGCGCCCATCGAGTTCGACGAGGTGCCTTCGCCGGCGAGAAGCGCCACGCGCGGCAGGGCGAGCTCCGACGCGTCTCCGGTGCCGAGGTCGGGCCCGGACTCGGTGAGCGACGACCCCACCGGCTCGGCGAAGGGCGCGAGCCCCGAATCGCTGACGCGCTGGTCGAAGGCGTCGCCGCCCCGCACGAGGTGGAAGGTGCCCGCGGGGTACGCTCGGCCCTCGACCCGGAAGGTGTCTGCCATGACGCGTACGCGACCGCCGTCGACCAGGAACCGCACCACGCCCGGCCAGCGGTCGAAGCCGGGCCGGACGAGATAGCCGACCCGGGCACGGGCGGCGTCGGCCGGGCCGGCGCCCGCCTGCGGCGGGGCGGCGGTACCGTCGTCGGGGCGCCACCCGCCGCCGAGGTCTCCGTCGGCGGCATGGGCTTCGACGCCGAAGCCGTACGGCAGCGACCACGCGCTGATGTCGTACGAATAGGTGGCGTCGAGCCGCGTCTCGGCCTGGAGCAGTGTGACCGCCAGCCGGCCGCGCGGCTGACGCGCCGGAACGCGCACGGTGCCCGACGGAAAGCGCTCCCGCTCGCGCCACCCCGGATGCGGGCGGGCGTCGGCCTGGAACGCCTCGGCCGCCCGCTCGAACCGCACGCCCTGATCACGCAGCAGCGCGAGCAGCGCCTCGAGCCGACCCGGGTCCTCGCCCGGCACCAGCAGGAAGTCCGGGTGCCCTTCGTCGACGGTGCGGTGGAAGGCCGCGTAATCCCGCAGCAGGTCGGTCCGGCCCTCGGCGGTGGCCCGCAGCGTGGCCTGCCCCGAGGTGCGATGCTGGGTGGCGCGGTCGTTCAGTGTGAGCAGCGTGCCGTCCGGACGTCGCACGGCCAGCCCCGCGAATCCCCCTCCGGCCTGCTCGTAGGTCATGCCGATGGCGCCGGTGAGCGACGGCCAGGTGTCGCCGTACCCCGGGTAGAAGTGGTCGTAGCTCTCGCCGGTGAAGTAGAGCCACCCGGCGCGGTCGAACGCTTCGGCGTTGGCCTCTCCGAACCGCTGCCCCCACGCGAGGGTCGAGGCCGGGTAGATCGGGTTGATCGGCTCCGCCGCAGGAAAGAAGAAATACGTCGAGCGCCAGCTCATCTCGTGGAAGTCGACGTGCACCTGCGGATTCCAGCGGCCCCACGTGGCGAGACGCGCCCGCGTCTCGGCCTGGCTCACCCAGCTCCAGTCGCGATTCAGGTCGAAGTAGTAGTGGTTCGTGCGCCCGCCCGGCCAGGGCTCCGAGTGCTCGCGAGCACGCGGGTCCGGGTTCGGTTCCGCGCCGCGGACGCTGCGATAGAACTGCACGTACCGCTCGCGTCCGTCCGGATTCAGCACGGGGTCGATCACCACCACGACCGAATCGAGCACACCCCGTACCTCAGGGCGGTCGGCGGCGAGGTCCCACGCGGTCCAGAGCGCGGCCTCGGTCGACGAGCTCTCGTTACCGTGCACGCCGTACGAGAAGTACGCCACCGCCGGGTTCGTCGCGATGATCTCTTCGGCCCGTTCGGGGCTCGTCGCCGGGTCGGTGAGCTCGCGATTGGCCGCGAGAATCTCGTCCAGCCGGGCGCGGTGCGCGGGCGCGGCGATCAGGACCTGGATCAGCGGGCGCCCCTCCCAGCTCTCGCCGTACGGGTGCACGCTCACCCGGTCCGACGCCTCGGCCAGCGCCTCGAAGTAGCGGTGCGCCTGGGCGACGTCGGTGAACCGCTCGCCGAGCTCCCAGCCGAGCACCTCGGCGGGCGAGGGCGGCGCCTGGAAGGCGGCGAGAGGAGCGGGCGCGGCGCAAGCCACGACGAGGGCGCAGAGCGCCGACCGAAACCACGTTGAGCGAATCATTCGGAAAGACTGCCACAACCGCCGATCCGGGACAAGTCGCGGCACGCTTCGCTTGACAGTTGCGCGGACGCGCGGCGAGCTTCGCCCCTCCCTGTCCCCTTCCTTCGAACCCACCCGATGCGCCGCTTCCATCTCTTCGTCGTCCTGCTGCTGGTCGGCTGCGGTGATGACGCCCCCGCGGGCACCATCGACCGCGCGGCCTTCGTCGGCACCTGGGTCGAGTTGCGCGCCGCAGCGGCCCGCACCGACGGAAGCGTGCTTTCCTCCGCGGAGCGTGAGCGCATTCTCGCCGAGCGCGGCACGACGGCCGACGAACTCGCGGCCTTCGTCGACGCGCACGGCGAGGACCTCGCCTACATGGATGATCTCTGGCGCGAAGTGCTGGACAGTCTCCAGGCGCGCGGCGTGGGCACCCCCCTTCCCGAGGTCGGACCCGGCGCGACGCCACCTCCAGGGGAGGCACCGTCTCCCGACGGGGGCGCGGCCTCGATTCGCCCCGGCGCGGGCCGGTGAGCCACGCCGGACCCCGGGTCCACCTCGCGCCTTCCCGCGCCCGGCCCCTCGAGGGTCGGCACCCCTGGCTCTTCTCGGGCGCCGTGGCCCGCGTCGAGGGTCGCCCCTCGGACGGTGAGCCCGTCGAAGTGCGCGCGGCGGACGGCGCGCTCGTGGGTCGCGGCCTGTTCAACGCCGAGAGCCAGATCAGGGTGCGCCTCTACAGCTGGGGGCCGGACGCCGCGCCGCTCGACGCCGGGTTCTGGAGGTCGCGCGTCGAGGCCGCGGTCGCCGCGCGCGAGCCGCACGGGCTCCTGGCGCCGGAGGGGGCGTGCCGCGTCGTCTTCAGCGAGGCCGACGGGCTCAGCGGCCTGACCGCGGACCGCTTCTCCGACTGGCTCGCCGTGCAGTTCACCAGCCGTTCGCTCTGGGCACACCGCGACCTCCTGCTCGACGCCCTCGAGGCGTCGCTCGCACGGCGGGGCATCGAGGTGCGCGGCATGGTACTGCGCACGGAAAAGGGGATTCTAGAGCAGGAGGGGCTCGAGCTGCGCGACGGCCCGCTCCGGGGCGCCGAGCCCGACGGCCCCGTGAGCTACGACGAGAACGGCCTCTCCTGGAAGGTCGACCTCCGCACCGGCCAGAAGACGGGCGCCTATCTGGACCAGCGTGACAATCGGGCGCGGGTGGCCCCACTCGCCCGCGGGCTGCGGGTCGCCGACGTGTGCTGCTACACCGGCGGATTCACGCTGCCGATGCTCCGCGCGGGCGCGGCGTCGGTGACCGGCGTCGACGTGTCCCGGTCGGCGCTCGAGCTCGCGCGTGAGAACGCCCGGCGAAACGGCCTCTCGGACGAGGCGCTCGACTTCCAACGGCACGACGCCTTCCGCTGGCTCGAGGGCGAGCGGCAGGCCGGTCGGTCGTACGAGATGATCGTGCTCGATCCGCCGCGCTTCGCCCGCTCGTCGCGGGGCGTCCGTCAGGCGCTGTCCGGGTACGGGTGGCTGAACGAGGGAGCGGTGCGTGTGCTCGAGCCCGGCGGAGTGCTGGTCACCTGCTCCTGTACCGGCAGGGTCACGCTCTCCGACTTGGTGCAGGTGCTGGCCGGCGTCGAGGAGCGTACCGGACGCCGCATTCGCATCACCGAGGCCCGGGGCCAGCCGGCGGACCATCCGGTCGCGCCGACCTGCCCCGAAACCTCCTACCTGAAATGCCTGGTCTGTCGCGTCGAGTGACGCGCCCGCCCGGGCGTCAGCGTCCGGGCGTGAGCACGACGCCGATCGAGACCGCGTCACGGTCGCCGAACGACCCGGCGGTCCGAATCGCCCACGCCGGGTCGAAGGCCAGATCGAGCCCTACCTCGACGGCCAGCCCCAGGTCGAGGTCGTCGTCCCGATCGTCACCCACGAACGCGTCGAGCACCATGCGCGGCGCGAGGTAGGGCCGGAAGGCCACGTTGTCACCCTGGAACGACCACCCGACCGAGATGCCGGCCGGGAAGCTCAGCAGAAGGTCGTCGTCGATGCCGGCACCCGCGCCGACGAACCAGATCACGTCGACCGGCACCTCGCCCTGCCCGCGATGGATCGCCCCCGAGACGTCGACGCCGCCGACGAGGCCGAGGTCGTCGCGTATGCCTTCGAAGAGCCCGAAGCGAAAGCCGAGGCCCACGGGCGCGGGGTTGGAGCGCCAGGTCACCAGCCCTCCGAGCCCGTCGCCGGGGTGGGGATCGACGAGGTGGAAGCCCCACCCGGCCGGGGCGCCGGGCGCCATGAGCATGGGGCCGTCCCACGCCACCTGGGCCGTGGCCTGTCCGGGAAGCATGAGGGCCGCGCAGGTCGCGGCGGTAGCCAAGAAGGTCGTGCGTCGCATAGCATTCACTCCGTTTCCGAGTCGATGATCGAACCGGTGATACCACCGAATGGGGGTGCAGGAGCCGTGCCAGAGATGAAACGCGAACGAGACACCGCGGGCCGGGAGCGCGTCCATTCGGGCGCGCCGTGGGAAAAACGGGTCGGCTACTGCCGGGCGCTGCGCGCGGGCCCCCAGGTGTGGGTGACCGGCACCGCCGCGGTCGACGAACACGGCGGCGTCTTCGCGCCCGGCGACGCCTACCGACAGACGCGGCGCTGCCTGGAGATCATCGAGCAGGCGCTCGCCGCCCTCGACGTGCCGCTCGACCGCGTCGTACGCACGCGGATCTTCGTCACCGACATCGCCCGGTGGGAGGAGTACGGGCGGGCCCACGGCGAGGTCTTCGGCGGCCACCCGCCGACCACCTCGATGGTCGAGGTCAGCCGCCTGATCCACCCCGACATGCTGGTCGAGATCGAAGCCGACGCGTGGGTGTGAAGCGCGCCGGGGTTACTCCCACTCGATCGTGGCGGGCGGCTTCGAGCTGATGTCGTAGGTCACCCGGTTCACGCCGTCGACCTCATTGATGATGCGCGTACTGATGCGCGCCAGGACGTCGTGCGGGAACGGGTACCAGTCGGCCGTCATGCCGTCTCGCGAGGTGACCGCGCGGAGCGCCACGACGTGGTCGTAGGTGCGCGCGTCGCCCATGACGCCCACCGAGCGCACGGGCAGAAGCACCGCGAACGCCTGCCAGATCTCGTCGTAGAGCCCCGCCTGGCGGATCTCTTCGAGGTAGATCGCGTCGGCTTCGCGGAGCACGTCCAGCCGGTCGCGCGAGACCGCGCCCAGCACGCGAATCCCCAGGCCCGGACCCGGAAACGGATGCCGGCCCACGAACTCTTCGGGCAACCCGAGCTCGCGCCCCACCTGACGCACCTCGTCCTTGAAGAGCTCGCGGAGCGGCTCGACCAGCTCGAAGGGCATGTCCTCGGGCAGGCCACCGACGTTGTGGTGGGTCTTGATCGTGACCGACGGTCCCCCGGCGGACACCGACTCGATGACGTCCGGGTAGAGGGTGCCCTGTACGAGGTAGCGGGCACCCGACCCGGCGTCGCGCGTGGTGTTCTGGAAGACGTCGATAAAGACCCGCCCGATCGCGCGGCGCTTGGCCTCGGGGTCGATCACGCCGTCGAGCGCCGAGAGGAAGGCGTCCTGGGCGTCGACCACGACGAGCCGCATGCCCATATGCTTGCGGAACGTCCGCTCCACTCCTTCCCGCTCGCCCTTGCGAAGCAGGCCGTTGTCGACGAACACGCAGGTGAGACGGTCGCCCACCGCGCGGTGCACGAGCGCGGCCGCCACCGACGAGTCCACGCCGCCCGACAGCCCGCAGATGACCTCGGCCTCGTCGCCCACCTGTCGCCGGATCGCGGCCACAGTCTCGTCGATGAACGCCCCCGCGGTCCAGGTCGGACGGCAGCCGCAGATCTCGAAGAGGAAGTTCGAGAGTATGTCGTCGCCCCTCGCCGAGTGGGCGACTTCAGGGTGGAACTGCACGCCGAAGATGGGCGCGTCGTTCTTCCGGAACGCGGCGACGGGGAGGGACGCCGTCGACGCGAGCACCCGGTAGCCGGGCGGCGGCGTGTCGACATGATCGCCGTGCGAACACCAGACCTGGGTGCGCTCACCCACGCCGAAGCCGTCGAAGAGCTCGCGGTTCTCGGCCACCTCGAGCTCGGCCCGGCCGTACTCGCGCTTGCCCCTCGCCACGGTGGCGCCCTCGAGATGCGCGATCAGCTGCATGCCGTAGCAGATGCCCAGAATCGGCACGCCGAGCTCCAGCAGCCCCGCGTCGGCGGCCGGTACGTCGGGATCGTAGACCGACGACGGCCCGCCGGAGAGAATGATGCCGTCCGGGCGCCAGTCACGGATCCACGCCAGGTCACGGTGCGCGGGGTGGATCTCCGAGTAGACGCGCTCTTCGCGCACACGCCGCGCGATGAGCTGCGTGTACTGGGACCCGAAGTCGAGGATCAGAATGCGGTCGTGGTCGTGCATGAGGCTCGCGGGCTCAGGGGTCGTTCGTGGGCCATGGAATCGCTTCACCGCGGACGAGGTCGTCGAGGGTTTCTCGAGCGCGCACGAGGTGGACCTCGTCTCGGCTCACGATCGCTTCCGCCGGGCGGCGACGGGCGTTGTAATTCGACGCCATCGTGAAGCCGTACGCCCCCGCGGTGCGAACGGCGAGCACGTCGCCGGCCTCCGGCAGCTCGAGGTCGCGGTCGCGGGCGAGAAAGTCGCCGGTTTCGCAGATGGGGCCGACGACGTCGACGCGGGTGCGGGCGGCCTCGTCGCGCCTCACCACGGGCTCGATCTCGTGGTAGCCTCCGTAGTGGCTCGGGCGAATGAGGTCGGTCATGCCGCCGTCCACGATCACGAACGTCTTGTCACCGGCTCGCTTCAGGTACTGCACGCGCGTCAGCAGCACACCGGCCTCGCCGACCAGCGACCGCCCGGGCTCGAGCACCAGACGAAGACCGGTCGCGGCGATGCGAGGCACCACGAGCGAGGCCAGCGCCGCCAGATCGAGCCCCCCGCTCTCGTCGCCGTACGCGACGCCGAACCCGCCTCCGAGATCCAGGAAGTCGAGTCCGGCGCCGCCGTCGGGCAACCGCCCGATCAGCTCGAGCACCCGATCCAACGCCTCGGCGTAGGGACCGGCCTCGGCGATCTGCGAGCCGATGTGCACGTCGACCCCGACGGCGCGCAGGGCGCTCCGCCCCGACGCCCACCGGTAGAGCTCGAGCGCCTCGTCGGCCGGCACGCCGAACTTCGTGGCGGCGTGGCCGGTCCGGGTATACTCGTGCGGCGTCGGCGAATGCACGTCGGGGTTCAAGCGGATCGCGAAGGGGGCCACCGCGCCCATTCCGGCCGCCACCCGTTCGAGGCGCTCGAGCTCCGGGGCGCTCTCGACGTTGAAGGCGAGAATGTCCGCCGCGATGCCGGCCCTCATCTCTTCTTCGGTCTTGGCGACGCCCGCGAACACGATGCGCTCGCCCGGAATTCCGGCGAGCCTCGCGCGGTGAAGTTCGCCGAGGCTCACGATGTCGGCGCCCGCACCGAGCGCGCCGAGTCGCGCGAGCAGCGCGAGGTTGCCGTTCGCCTTCACCGAATAGGCCACCAGAGGGTCGGCCCCCTCGAACGCCCGTTGGAAGGCGCCCAGTCGCTCCTCGACGTGGTCGAGCGCGTAGACGTAGAGCGGCGTGCCGAACCGCTCGGCGAGCGCGTCGAGCGGGGTCCGGCCGCAGTGGAGCCGCCCGTCGAGGCGCGGGAACGGATCGCTCAGTACGCCCGTGCCCACGCCACCTCGTACCGGGCCTCGCCCTCACCCGAAATGCAGCGCGTGGGCGCCTCGTTCGACCGGAACTCCTCACCGGGAATCACCCGGATCGTCGCCTTCATCTCGTTCTTGGCGCGCTCTTCGACCGCCGGATCACCCGACCAGCCCGTGTAGACGAAGCCGCCCCTGGTCTCGAGAATCTCCTTCATTTCGTTCCAGTCGTTCACGCCCCGGTGCGAATTCGCTTCGCGGCGCGCGATCGCGCCCGCGAGCAGTTCGCGCTGGAAGGCCTCCAGCCGGTCCGGAAGGGTCTCGAGCGCCTCCCGCTCGGGCAGGAACTCCTTGCGCCCGCCCCCTTCGGCCACGACCCGGCGCGCGAGCGCCAGCTGGCCCTTGGCGAGGTCCTTGGGGCCGATCTCGATGCGGAAGGGCACGCCCTTGCGCTCCCACTCGTAGAACTTGGCGCCCGGGCTCAGGTGGTCGCGCTGGTCGACCTTCACGCGCACCCCCGCCTCGGTGAGCGCCGCGCGGACCTGCTCGGCCTTCTCGAGCACCGCGGTCTGTTCGTCGTCGCCCCGCCAGATCGGCACGATCACGACCTGCGTGGGTGCGAGGCGCGGGGGCACCACGAGCCCGGCGTCGTCGCCGTGGGTCATGACCATGCCTCCGACGAGCCGCGTGGATACCCCCCAGGAGGTGCTCCAGGCGTATTCCTCCGCGCCCTCTTCGGTCTGGAAGGTGAAGCCCGCCGCCCTGGAGAAGTTCTGGCCGAGGAAGTGCGAGGTGCCCGCCTGCAACGCGCGGTTGTCTTGCATGAGCGCCTCGCAGGCGTAGCTCCGCACCGCACCGGCGAACTTCTCCGAGTCGCTCTTGAGGCCGGTGAGCGGAGGCATGGCGATCCACTCCTCCATGAAGGTGCGGTACACGCCGAGCATGCGGAGCGCCTCTTCCTCGGCCTCGTTGGCCGTCGCGTGCGCTGTGTGCCCCTCCTGCCAGAGGAACTCGGACGTGCGCAGGAAGAGCCGGGTCCGGAGCTCCCAGCGCATCACGTTCGCCCACTGGTTGATCAGCAGCGGCAGGTCGCGGTAGGACTGCACCCACTTGGCGAACATCTCGAGAATCACGGTCTCGGAGGTCGGCCGGATCACGAGCGGCTCTTCGAGCTCCTTGCCGCCCGCATGCGTGACCACCGCGAGCTCGGGGCGGAAGCCCGCCACGTGTTCCTTCTCCTTCTCGATGAAGCTCATCGGAATCAGGAGCGGAAAGTAGGCGTTCTCGTGCCCCGTGGCCTTGAACATGTCGTCGAGCGCGCGTTGCATGCGCTCCCAGATGCCGTAGCCCCACGGGCGAATGACCATGCTCCCGCGCACCGGCGAGTAATCGGCCAGCTCGGCCCGCTGCACGACTTCGTTGTACCAGGCCGCGAAGTCCTCGCCCCTGGGTGTCAGCTTCCGGTCATCGGACATCGTCAGTCTCGCTCGTTCGGGCCCGCCCTTGGCGAGCTTCGTGTCGGCTCTTCCACCACGCGATCCCCCCCGGGACCACGAAATAGACCATGCTGCTCACGCTCCAGCTCCAACGGAACGACCACGCCAGCGCCTGGTTCAGGATCCACCCGGTCAGCGCACCGGCGAGGAGCGCAGCGAGGGCCGCGAGCAGAAGGAGCAGCAGCTCGATCACCCCGAGCCGCCGCACGGCCCGGTCCATCATCTCGCTCGCGGCGCGCGAACGCGCCTGCCTGCGACTCACCGTTTCCGGCCCGCGAATCCTTCCAGGGGCGCGCGAACCTCCTCGCCGCTGGTCATGTTCCTCACCACTACTTCGCCGGCGGAGACCTCGTCCGGGCCCAGCACGAGCACCTCGCGGGCCCCTTCGCTCTCGGCGGCCCGGAACTGCTTGCGCACGCCCTGGTCGCGCAAGCCGTAAGCGACGCTCCGGCCCGCACCCCGCAGCTCGGCGGCGAGCCTGAGTGCGGCCGGCCGCGGCTCGTCGCCGATGATGACGAGGTAGTAGTCGAGCGCGCGCTCGTACGCCGGCAGCCGACCGAGGTCGCCGAGCAGCTCGCCGAGCACCACGTCGCCCATGCCGAAGCCCACCGCCCCGAGCGACTCGCCCCCGACGCGCTCGAGCAGGTGGTCGTACCGGCCCCCGCCGCAGATCGCCCGCAGCTCACCCTGGCGGTCGAAGATCTCGAAGACGATGCCCGTGTAGTAGGCGAGCCCGCGCACGATGCCGAGGTCGAACTCGACGAACTCGCCCAGGCCGAGCGCTTCGAGCGCGCCCAGGTAC
>CBFGQV010000024.1:0-14642 GCA_965651045.1 uncultured bacterium | reverse complement strand
TCCGAGTACGGTTCGGGGGCGGAGGGTCCGCGCAGAATGGTCGACAACCGAGGTGGTGACAAGGTTGAGCCGCGGGCGCGCGTCACCCCGCCATCAACGATTCCAGCGGCTCTTCACGGGCGCCGTTCTCGTCGCACACCGCGAAATGGGTCTCGCCGTCGCCCCGGAGCGCGACCCCCGCGTACTGCCCCTGCTTGTCGAGCACGAAGAAGCGCACGTCGAAGGCCGGGTAGCCGTCGTCGCCCAGCAGCCGCAACTCGACCGTGTTGTCGCGAATGCGGCGGAGGGTCGCCATGCCCGCGTCCAGCGGGTGCATGCCCTGGCGCATGAACTCGACGGTGAGGAACGCCGAGAGGTTGAAGAGGTTGGCCTCGCCCCGGCCCGTCGAGCCCGCGGCGCCCACCGCGTTGTCGACGTACTGCCCCGCGCCCAGAATCGGCGAATCTCCGGCGCGCCCCGGAATCTTCCACGCGAGGCCGCTGGTGGTCGTGACGCCCGCGATGTCGCCGCTCGCCGTGACCGCCTCGATGCTCGTGGTGCCCCAGAACGAGTGCTCGGGAATCAGCCCGTCGCGCACCATCGAGAGTCCCGCCTCGAGCGAAGCCCGTTGGAAATCCTGCTCGCGGCGAATGCGGTCCGGGTCGGTCTCGTCGAGCCGGCCGCCGCCCCTGAGGCGCTCTTCGGGGTCCAGCCAGTGGCTCGGGTCGACGCGCCGACGCCACTCGAGCCAGAGCTCGCGCGAGCGCTCGGTGTTCAGGTCGTCTTCGATCTCGAAGCCCAGCGAGCGGGCGAACGCCTGCGCGCCCTCGCCGACGACCAGGTGGTGGTCGGTCAGCTCGGCGACCGCCTTGGCCACGAGCGAGGGCGTCCGCACCCCTTCGAGCGCCGCGACGCCGCCGGCCCAGCGGCGGGGCCCGTGCATGAGGCACGCGTCGAGCTGTACCACGCCCTCGGCGTTCGGCAGCCCCCCGTAGCCGATGCCCGTCTCTTCCGGATCGAGCTCCGGAATGTTCGCGCCCGCGACCAGCGCGTCGAGCACGTCTTCGCCCTCCGTGATGCCCCGGAAGGCACGTTCGATCGCGCTCTCAGGTCCGCCGTTCCGGTAGCGAATGGCGCTCACGTCGGCCACGAGCAGCGGCCGGGCGCGGCCGCGGACGAGAACTTCGGGTGCGCGCCGGGGGTCGCCGGTGGCCGCGCGGGTGGGGGCGCCGCCGACGGCGAGCGCTCCGGCGGCTGCGGCGGTGGTACGGACGAAGTCACGTCGCTTCATGGGGATTCGCGGTTCGGGTCGAGAGCGTGGGCCGATCGACAACGTGCCTTCGCAGATCGAGATGAGAAGAGGCCAGCCTCGTGCAGCGGATGTCACCTGGGTTGTAGGCTCGAAATGTCTTGAAGGGGTCGAAACCCACCGACAGGAAGCTGGCCAAATGCCAACGTCGAATCTAACGACCGGGCTGGAGGTGAGCGACCGCTGGTGCTCCTCGAGGCGTCAGGCGTGTTGGGGCGGAAGATTCGTTGACCGCGCGTGAGGTAGCTGGATTCTCGGCCATCCACCCGATCCCCCTGGCCGTTGGCACCTCAGACCTCGAAGGGAGGTCGTCCCCTTGGAGCGAGAGACAACTCGGCCATCCGCGCCGACCTGCACCGCTACCTCTCTACCCATCCAGCAACAGCGAGGAGCCACATTCTGAGACACCCATAGACATTCTGAGACATCCATAGACATTCTGAGACACAAGGAGACGTTTGCACAGGGTCGCGGGGCTTGCGGGGCACCCGGGGCTCGGGCAACACTTGAGCAAGGATCCGTGAGGAGCTGGCGCTTAGCCACGCCGCTATACCGCGATGACGGCGGGTCGGCATGCCACAGGCCTTGACTTGAACCCGGAGCGGTACCATGAGGAACGTATGGGCGAGGCGCCGAGGATTCGCTCCCCTCGTTGCAGGTGGGCTAGTCGGTGGTTTCGCCTGGGCATGCACGGACGAGCGACCGACGCTGCCCGTAGTCCCGCTGTCAGAGGCCGTGCGTGAGTTCACTGGTCCTAGCGCGTGCCATGTCGACGCGACTGAAACCACTTACGGCACGGACTCCTCGAAAGTCCTGGTAACTTTCGAGGGAGGCTGGGAGAACTGCTATCCGGCACTTGCCACCTACGGCATCGACATGGCAGACCCGCTTGGCGTCGACACGCCCCAGGCTACTGTTAGGTGGCAGATTGCCCCCTCCGACGCAATCGTGAATGCGCCCTCTGGCAATGGCGCGGCGTATACGCAGTACGTCCCTGATATCGCCTTCATTGAGTTTGACCCCCCAGTCCAATCGGTGGAGTTCTACTACAGTCGATTGACGCCGAGCCCCGCGCGTTGGGGAGGGAATTGGCTCTCTACGGATTCCATGAGGGTTTACGCCATGTCCCGGACACCCGGGACAGTGAGCTATACCACGTACGACACCGAAGTCCTGTACTCTAACGTGCCGTCGGCTACCGCGCCGTGGACCGCCTGGGATTATGCAAGACTTGAAGCCGCCGGCGACCAGATCCAGTGGCTGTGGTTTGATGGGGACGCCGTTCTCGACGAGCTGACGATCACGCGTAGGACCGTTCCCGACACAGGTTTCTCCGTGTCGGTGCAGTGTAGCCCGTCGCCAGTGGTTCGGGGTAGTACTCTAACATGCGATGCGTCCTGGGCGCCTACGTCGATTCAAGCATCGGAGATCGATTTCGCTTGGAGGTTCCAAGGGGATTCCATTCTTGTGTTCCCCGACCCGGCCTATGCCTTTTCCCCGCCGCCGCAGATCGATTCATCTGGGACAGCCATGAGTTCTTGGAGTGGTCTGGCGGTTCACTCCGGTTCAGTGACGGTCACGGGGACCTGGCAGGCGTCAAGTGACTCGGGCTCGTACGATGTACTGGTCTCCCAGCGTTCACCTGGCGTTTGGGGGGATCTACCTGTCGCTATCTTCCCCGACACCGGTGATATCGTACCAAATTTCTCGCAGCCCTTGGCTGTAGCTGGCCAGAACGCGGACTCCAGTGGGAATGCGGATTGGAGCAAACTTATCGAAGGGGAACCCTCCGTGGCTCGGATCCCAGCAGGGCCGAATGCTGGTCTATGGTACAACACAGCCCCAGGCGTCGAGAGCCGTCGCCGCATATTCATGAACGTGTGGCTGACGGGGCGCGAGAATCCTGCGTGGATCATCTACTCCTGCCCCACTACCGACACGCTGACCCATCGGCAGTTCATGGCGCTCAGGCGCAACAACACCAACTGCAAGGGTCCGTACACGCACAGGAATGACTCGACGGAGCTCCGTGACGGTGTCTTTGCTCACGAGGCGTATGGGCAGAACGGTGGAAAGGGTCATCAGGGTCAAATCGAACTGGCCGCGCAGTCGCTACCCACGTGTGGCAAGGTGCCCTCGATTCTTGAGCGTGCGGTGGGGGACTCTAGTAGCCTGGCATTTTACAATGCAGCGGTGGTCACGGAAGGAGCGAAATCCTTGGCAGCGGCATCATGGCACGACCACGTCTATGGGAACTACAGCAATGCTCCGTTCTACCAGTTGATCAATGGTTTCACGAGTGCGGGCGCGATGAACCTGGTGACAGCTCTGGGTGATATGCAAGACACTGCCCAGGCGGCTACCGCTTCGAACTGGGGATGCACACGTGTCTACTAGTCGCACGAGGTCGTCGATGAACATGAGAGCAGTGAGTGCTTGGGCTGTGATGCTCTGGAGCCTTAGCCTTGCCTCGTCCGGTGCGGCCCAGGAGACAGCGGCGGCTGACAGCCTCGTGGCCGGGTTCATCGAGAAGGGCTTGGTGGCTGAATGGAGGCCCGACCTGATTTTCCAGGACTGCGAGCAGCTGGACGAGGTGGATCAACGGGCCCTCGAGTTGCTGTTGGCCGCCGACTTGAGTCGCCAGCGAGCAGACGACTTGGCCTTCGCCTGGAGGGTCGTGCTCGAGGCGTGTCAGCCCCCGGCGGTTGTCGATTGGTTCCTAGCCGAGCTCGAGGCGGACGTGCGTCAAGGCAGAGACGCGAAGTCGATGCACATTCTCTGGAGGGCGTTGGAACTGGCGAGCTCGCCACGCGTTCGTAGTCGCCTCAGGGAGTACGTGCTCGACACTACCCTGCCCGAGGAGATCAGGGTGGCGGCGGGAAGAAGCATGTTCGAGGGGGCGGGCGTGGAGGGGAAACGCGAGGAGTTCACCATGGTGTTCCAGTCGGGCGATGCGCCCGTTCCGCTGGCGAACCAGATGGGCTTCTTCATGATGCGCTACGACACGGATTGGACTCTGCGGGAGACCGCGCGACTGGTATCGGACGACCCTCAGCTCGTCGAGCAGGTCCTGTTCGGGCAGGTCGTCGTGAGTTCACGAGACGCCGCGTCGCGTGGCCAGCGCGACGACCTAGCTGGGGCATTGGAGGAGATCGCGGAGCGGGCGTCCGTGTCGGAGGAACGGCGGGGCTTCCTGATAGGCATCGCCCGAGACCTTCGCGGTGGTGGAGGATGACGTCGCTTCATGGGGATTCGCGGTTCGGGTCGGAGGCTTCCGGGGTCGAGTCCTGCACCATAGTCCCCGGATACGCGTCGAGAAAGGCGGATCGGCCGAGCGCCGGGCGGGCGCGGAGGGCGTCGAGCACCGGACCCGCGGCGTCGAGAAACGCCGCGCGGTCCAGCACGGGCTCGAGGGGCCAGGCGCCCGGCTGCCGCACATCGTGCACGAAGTTGCCGTCGATCTCGAAACCCTCGGGCACCGCGTGGCGCGCGATCGGCCGCTGCCAGCAGTAGGGCTCGCCCGAGTCGTAGCCCTCGTTCCTGCCCGTGTCGACGATCAGGTTGGCGCGGAGGTGCCCCGGATCGGTGCTCGGGGGATCTCCGGTGCGCTCGACGCTCACCCCGCAGGCGCCGGTGCGGTAGACGGCGTTGCGCTCGATCCGGGCTACGGGCTGGCCGCCGCCCGCGCCCCAGTAGGCGATCCCCCAGGTGAGAATGTCTTCGACCACGTTCTCGCGGATCTCGGCGTCGGCGTCGACGAACGCGCCGATGCCCTTCCAGTAGCGGGTGACCAGGTTGCCCTCGGCGACCACGCGGGCGTTCCAGGTCGCGCCGATGCCCACGCCGCGTCCGCCGCCGTGCCGGGCGCCCGACGCGGCGTCGACGCCGTCGATCACGTTGTCGGTGATCAGGGCGCGGGCGTCGCGGTAGAGCGCCACGCCGTCCCAGGAGTTCCGCGTGACTTCGCAGTTCCGGAGCGACAGGTCGCCGCGCTCGCGCACAGCCACACCCGCCACGCCGGCGATCACCCCGCCGTGAATGACCGCGCTGTCGCCCAGGTTCTCGGCGATGCGGCAGTCGGTGAGCTGTACGGAGCCCTCGCGCACCACGACGCCGGCGCTGGTGGCGCGCCCGTCGGGGTCGCGCGTGGCGCCGGTGACGGTGACGCCCCGCAGCGTGCAGCCCCGGCAGCCGTCGAACAGCACGCCGTAGCTCGCGCGCGTGTCGAGGGTGACGGTCGACGGGTCGAGCGCGTCGCCCTCGAGCACGATCATGTCGCCCTCGAGCCGGAGGCCGCGTGTAGTGGGCACCCGTTCGGTGGCGTCTTCGCAGTTGCCGCAGGCGGGGTCTTCGAAGGCGACGGGCGCGAGCACGTAGCGGCCGGCGGTGAGGCGGACGGTGGCCGGGCCCCGCAGGGTGTCGAGCAGGGTCTGCAGTTCGAGGCCCGCTTCGGGGCCCGCGGGCACGACGACGACCGGCGGGTCGTCGGTGAAGCGGGCGGCGTCGGGGTCGGCGTCGACGCAGGCGGTGGCGAGCAGGGCTGCGGCGGCGGTTGCGGCGGCGACGGTGGCGGCGATGCGCATCGGGGGGCGTCCGTGCGGGGTGGCCGAGGTGGCTGGCCTACCATACGCTCGCCGCTCCGTCTTTGCAGCCTTGGTCGGTCGTTCCGGGAACGAGGATGGGAAGACAGGTCTGCCGCGGGACCTCACACTCTGCCTCGATCGCACGCTGTGGCTACAAAGCTGCACCATCATGCCCCGGCGTCACGAGTAGGCATTGCCTGTCGTCGGCGTACGCGTGGACACCCCAGACCACGACGCGGCATGGCCGGCACCCCTTGCAACATCCGTTGGATTATGCGTCATTTCCTATCACCCGATGGAAGCGGAGGCAACCATGCGAAGGCTACACACGATTCTCGTGCTCTGCGGTCTCGCGTTGACGATCGGCGCCGTGAGCCTCTCTATTACTGCGGGTCCCTTGTCTGCCGTCGCTACTACATCCCCGTGCGATGAGGAGAATGAGGAGGACGCGTACTGCAACTGCGACGACCTCGAAACCCCAAACAAGATCTGTAGCAAGTCGGCGGGCGTCGAGTGCGTTTTCGACCCCCCCGCACAATGTTCGACAGCCTGTGACTGCTACGTTACGGAATGATCAAGGGCTCAGGGATCCGCAGAGGATACCCAGGCATGACGGGTGGTTGGACATTGGTGGCCGGCCTGGTTGTTCTGAACGCACTGGCCACCTTCCTAGTGGCGATGAGAGTGCGGGAGATCAATGACTTTCTCCTCTGGCATGCGCTGCCTCGGACGGCGACCGCGGTTGCCAGCACCGGAGCCGCTTCTGATGGGTCCATCCCGTCTGTCACGGTCTACTTTGATCCGACCTGTCCCGCGTGCATCGACAGCGCGCCGGCTCTGTTGTCCTTACGCGAGGCCTATTCGCGAACCAGCCTTGGCTGGCATGTGATTCCTGTGGCGCCAGCCCCAACGGTTAACGAAGCATCCTTCAGGAGCGGCTTGGCGTTCGTGTGCGCAAAGGAGCAGGATGCCGAGTGGACGGTGGTGCGGGCGACCCAGGAGACAGCAGTATTGGACCCGGCATCTATTAGTGACGTGGTTGTAGCCTCGGGCGGCGATGGACGCCTGTTCGAACGATGCATGCGATCTCGAGCGACCGAGCGTACGCTTTGGCAGAATCGTTTCAGCGCAGCTGCTTTGGGGATTGAGGGTACGCCGGCGCTTGTCACGGGGGGCGTCGTGATTCAAGGGCTTGTCACACGGGCCGCCTTGCAAGATCTGTTGGTCAGCGTCGGCGCCGAGGTTGACCCCGATGCGTAGTGCATCAGCCGGGCGTGCTCTGACCGGGGCGGTGGTCCTCTTGCTCGCCTGCTCCGACGATCACCGGTCAAGTGCTTACGAGACCCCATCCCTACCAGAGAACCTGGTTGACGTTTCATTTCTTCTTCCCCCACTCAGCCTCTCGGCAGTGGCCGGCGCGGAGCTTCTCAATGACTCGACCCTCGTTGTAGCGGATCGCGTCGAGGGACTAACCCTTGCTATGCTCGGGGGGGACACGATCCGCATGTTCAAGCGTGGATCCGGGCCGGGCGAATTCAGATCGATCGCGACCCTTGTGCGCAACGCCGTCGACGATGGTGTGACGGTGTACGACGCGCATCAGGGCAGGCTAGTGACCTGGTTCCCACACCAACAGAGAGGCGACCAGGAGCTCGAGACGACGAACGTCGCGTTCATGTCTCTCGGATCGGACCCGCTCTGGAGGAACGGAAACGAGATGTTGGTCGTCGAACGACCACTCGGGTCTACCTCTGATTCAGCAGCGGTTGTCATCGCGGACTTGGAGAGTCGCCAGAGGACGCGGTTGTTCCTTGTGGGCGGGAGGCGCCATGTCACGTCAAGGACGGCGTCGGGAGGGCGAACTGCCACAACCTACGTTCCTCTCCCGCTCGCTCCTCGTGACTTCGTCGAACCTCATCCATCAGGTGCAGTCATAGTCCTCTCGGCCGGAAGGCGGGCCTTGCGGCGAGTGAGCCGGGCCGGCGAGGTCCAGCGCGAGGTGCGGATCCCTGTGGAGCCGCCGCGTGTGGCGCCCAGCGAACGCACAACCATCGACCGTGCCTTGAGGGAACAGGGGGTAGAGGTAGATGTCGGCATGCTCCCCGAGGAGCATCCGCCATACGTTGGCCTGACGACGAGTCGGGACGGACACAGTCTCGTCGGCCTCGTTGATAGTACCGCTGACCGCGTGTACATCTGGTTCGACGAGGGCCTGACCGAGATTGCTAGGTTTGGTCTTCCATCCGTTCATCGGGTTATCGCGTTCGATCCCCCCTTGGTCCTGAGCACGAGGGAGAATGATGAGGGTGTCGTTGTACCCCACTTGTCTTGCATCAGATTGAACGATAGCGACTGTAGCGTACGGGCACGTTGAGGCGGGTGCATGAGGCACTTGCGCACGATGTGTCTGGCAGCAGCAATCACACCGCCTGCCCTTCAAGCCCAGATCGAGGGCCGCGTCGTCGACACGTCGGGACGCGCGTTGCCAGGAGTCGAGGTGGAAATGTTGGGGCCGGGAGGCGACATACTGGCGCGAGGTCGCACCGCGGCCCCTGACGGTACATTCGACCTCGCCCCGGAGCCAGCGGGCCGATGGATCCGAGCCTCACAGTTCGGGTTCGCGCCGGACTCGGTGAGTCTGGACGATATCGGTGCCCAGATCGTCCTCACCCTTGCGCCTCGAGCGATTCCGCTGTCGGGCTTCGAGATCGGCGCCGTTGGCGATCTGCGGTGTCCGGACTCGAATGATCGGACTGCACAGGCGGCCTGGGAAGCGCTATCCGAGCGGGCGGTCCTTCTCGAGCCGGACCACGACCGGAATCCACTGAACGATGTGCGCTGGGTGGCGAGGATGCTGCTCTATCGCCAGGCCCGCGGCATCGGTTCGGACCTTCCGCCCTTTGGTGAGCCGTGGGAAGGCGTAGCGTCCACCTCGGGCGCCGCCCAACGAGGCTTCGGTGCACGACCGTTCGGAGACGATGGAGGTGGCGTACTTCTGGCGCGCCCACGCGTCGAAGGTGATACGGGTGGCGCCGGCGATGCGTGGATCCTGGCAGGGCTACATGGCCCGAGCGTGCCGAGGCTTTTCAGGCGAGCTTTGGGCGAACGCGCCGACTTCGGATTCTCCAGCCCGTCGGTCGTCACCCTGTGTCGCACGGACGCCCGCGGCGTTCAGCTCCGTGCGTCTTACCAGCTCGAGGATGGTCGCGCCACCATGGTCTCCTGGAGGCTCACGACGCCCGAGCCTGTCGAGCATGCGGGGGGATGGGCTGAGTTCGATACAGAGACGGCCCAAGACCTTCCGCTACCATCGCGAGCCTATATGTGGCACCGAACGGAGTCAGGTCGTAACTGGCACGCGTACAGCGTCTTTGGGCCCTGGTTCGTCGGCGTCGGCGACGAGGCGGACGAGAGGCGGAAGGCCTACGAGTCGCGAGGCCCCGGATAGGGTTCAGCCTCCCGCCAGCTCCCGCGCCCGCGCCCACACGGCGTCGAACATCTCTTCGGTGAGGGTGCCGGTGAAGGTGTTCTGCTGCGACGGGTGGTACGAGGCCAGCACGGGAAGCCCAGCGCTCGCGCCGCCCGTCGCAGCGCCCGCCTCGCCCTCGGGCCTTCCTACGCGCGTCTCCACCCCGTGGCCGAAGCGCGGCCGCGGGCGGTCGACCCGCCACCCTTCGTCGGCCATGACGCGGAGTACCTGGTTCCAGGCGAATCCGCCCAGCGCCACCACGGCCCGCAGGCCCGGCCCGAGCAGCCGCAGTTCGTCTTCCAGGTACGGCCGGCACGCGCGCCGCTCGTCGGGGCGCGGCTTGTTGTCGGGCGGCGCGCAGCGCACCGCGGCGGTCAGCCAGAGGTCGCGCAGCTCGAGGCCGTCGCCCCGGCGCTCGGCGGTGGGCTGGCTGGCGAAGCCGGCGCGGTGGAGCGCCCGGAAGAGCCAATCCCCCGAGCGATCGCCCGTGAACATGCGGCCGGTGCGGTTGGCGCCGTGCGCGGCGGGGGCGAGCCCGACCACCAGCACGCGCGCCGCGGGGTCGCCGAACGCGGGCACCGGGCGGCCCCAGTAGTCGTCGTCGGCGAACGACGCGCGCTTCTCCGCGGCCACCTTCTCGCGCCATGCCACGAGGCGCGGGCAGCGGCGGCACTCGACGACCCGGTCCTGCACGGCGGCGAGTCGCTCGCCGCGGCTCACCGGAGATCCCCCTCCACGCCCTCGAGGGGTTCGAAGGTGCCGGTCTTCCGATTCTTGCGCACGTCGTTCCAGGGAAAGCAGCGGCCGTTCATGGCGATGTAGACGCCGGGCGCGAGCACCTGCGCGAACGACAGCGCGCTGCCGAGGTTGAAGAGCCCGTCCGAGCTGCCGAAGGCGTAGGGGATCATCGCGCCCGTGAGCACGATGGTCTTGTCGGGCACCGAGGCGGCGAGTACGCGGGCGGTGTCGACCATGGTGTCGGTTCCGTGCGTGATGACGATGCGGTCTTCGGGCGCGCGCTGGCAGTTCCGCGCGATGGTGTCACGGTCGGCGTCGCTCAGCTCGAGGCTGTCGACCATCATGAGCGTGCGCACCTCGAGATCGAGCGCGCAGCGGCCGCGGCGGAGCATCTCGGGCAGGTGCGAGTCGCCGAACGAGAGCTCGCCCCGGATCTCGTCGTACTCCTTGTCGAAGGTGCCCCCGGTGACGAAGACACGAATGGTCATGCGGGCTCCCGGCGTGAGGTGCGGCGTCGATCGATCGGACGTGCGCTAACAATCGCGTCCGAAGGCGATGCCGTCGACCTCTACGAGCCGGTCCAGGCGAATCACCTCGCCCGAGGCCGTGCCGACGTACTCGGCACCCGCCTTGGTGAACACGTCGACGAGGCGGTCGACGAGCGCCCGGGGGGTGCCGTTGGGCGTCAGGTACCGGAGGTCGACGGGGCGGCCCCGCAGGGCCCGCAGCTGCAACTCGTCGTGCAGCCCGCAGTCGATCGGCCGATAGGGGCCCTCGTCGCTCACCGGGGGTGCCCCTCGGCCTCTACCTCGCTTCGCGTGAGGGCGTTGCCGGCCTCGATCGCTTCCGGCAGGGTGGCCTTGAGCTGGCCCGGCGCGACGGCGGTCCGGAAGCTCCGGCGCAACTCGCGCTTGGTGCCGTCGAGCCGGGCTTCGGCCGCCACGGCGATGTCGAGGGCTCCGGCGGGACCACCCGACGACGGATCGCCGGCGGGCGTGAGCACGATGCGGCGCTCCATCTTCTCGCTGTACCACTCGAGCACCCTCGCCGGGCCGCCGTCCGGATCGCGCAGCAGGTCGAGGCCGTTGGCGAGCGCGAAGATCGTGAGGTCCGGGTCGATCTCGCTCAGGACGCCGCCGGCCTGCGAGGAATCCAGGGGGGATTCGGACATCGATCGATTGCTCCTCGAAGGTGGCGTTCGGGGCGTGTCGGCACTCCTGATAGACGCTCGAGGTGGGGGGAAGGTTTCCACCCTCCGCCTCAGCGGTCGCCTTCGTCCAACGGCTCGGCGCTCTCCAGCCAGGCGCTCCACCACAGGTCCCGCAGCATGGCCGCACCCGACGCGAGCCGCTCGGCGGTGAAGTCGACGTGCTCGGTCGGCGGCGCGGCTTCGGGGTCGAACCGCGAGGCCTGTTCGAGCTGGTAGAGGCGCTCCACTTCGGCGTGCGATTCGAGAATGTGGTCGAGAATGCCCTGCCACGGGTCGTCGAACACGCGGGGCGGCGAGGCCGGGAACGCGGCGCGCACGTGCTCGGGCGTGAGGTGCGCCCGCACGAAGCCGGACTCGAAGCGGCCGTGGAAGTCCCGTTCGGTCGTGTACCCGTGCGGATTCGGCGCCGCCGCGTTCCAGCCGTTGAAGTGGATCGTGGTGTGGTGCGGCTGCGACGCGTCGGTCACGTAGTGCCCGAGGACGCCGGCGTCGTTCACGATGCGCTGCTCGATCCACCGGCGCTCCGAGCCGTCGGGGGTGGCGCGCCAGAGCCGCCATTCGGTCACGAGGCGCTGGTAGAGCTCGTGCATGCGGTAGGGCAGGAAACCGGCGTCGCGCTCCGGCACCTCGAGTCCGGCCGCGTACAAGCGGCGCAGGAACTCGAAGCGGTGCGGCGCGTCGAGCGCCCCCGCCGGCACGTTCTCGAGATCGATGTAGTGATCGTAGGCGAAGGCCTGGTCCATCGCGGTGAGCTCGCGGTTCCGCCACCGGTCGGGCTCGGGGTCCAGGTAGACGAGCTGCTCGCCGGCGGCGACGAAGAAGTCGGGCAGACCTTCGGGGAGCGTCTCGACCGCGACGCGCGCGGCCATGCGGTGCCCGTCTTCGCCCCAGCGCTTCGCCGGCGCGTCGGGCGCGGTGGGCGATGTCGTGGGCGGCACGGCGGCGATCGCGGCCGCCATGAGAAGCGGAAGCGCCGCGAGCGGGGCGGCGTTGCGGAGCGTTCGGACGGGTGACGGCATCGGGGCCTCGGGCGGTCACGTACGGGCGTGCGTCGGGAACGTCGAAAGATGGCGACGGTCCGCCCGCGTGTCAGGTCTCGGAGTGCTCGCCGGCGCGGGTCTCGAGATAGCGCCGGACGGGGGCGCTGCGACTGCGGGCGGCGGCCCGGCGGTACGCCGCGGCCGCGCGAGCGTGGTCGCCGGCCCGCGCGAGCAGCCAGCCGCGGACGGAGTCCAGGAGCGGCTCCCGCGTGAGCGCGCCATCGAGACTCCGCTCGGCGAGGAGCGCCAGGCCCGCCTCGGGGCCGTCCCGCATGGCGAGCGCCACCGCCATGTTGAGGGTGACGATCGGCGACGGCTCGAGACGCGCGAGCAGCACGTACCAGCGGACGATCGTCGCCCATTCCGTGTCTTCGAACGCCGGGGCCGCCGCGTGACAGGACGCGATGCCTGCCTCGATGTGGAAGCGGCTGAGTTCGTCGCCACTCTGCGCGCGTGCGAGGTGGTACAGGCCACGGTCGCGGAGCGCGAGGTCCCAGCGGCTGCGGTCCTGCTCGGCGAGCACCTGCAGCTCGCCGGCGTCGTCCGTCCGGGCGGGAAGGCGCGACGCCTGCAGGAGCATCAGGGCGAGGAGCGCGTCGACCCGTGGCGCAGCCGTGTCGGGGTGCGCGGCGACCAGCCCCGCCAGCCGGACCGCTTCGTGGCAGAGCTCACGGCGCACCAGCAGATCGCCTTCGCTGGCCTGGTATCCCTCGTTGAAGAGCAGGTAGAGGGCATCGAGCACGGCGTCCAGCCGGGTGGGCAGTTCACGCCCGTCGGGCACCCGCAGTTCGGGTAGGCCACGCAGCGTCCGCTTGGCTCGCACGATGCGTTGGGCCACGGTGGCCTCGGGCACGAGAAACGCCGCGGCGATCTCTCTCGCGCTGAGGCCGCCGACGGTGTTCAGGGTGAGCGCCACCGCGGCGTCGCGAGCGAGCGACGGGTCGCAACAGGCGAAGACCATGGCGAGCTCGTCGTCGTCGATCCCGTCGCCCGTCGGGACCGCCGGATCCGGAGCGCTGGCGAGTCGTTGGGCGAGTGCGTCGATCTCGTCGGGCAGGTCGGCCTCCCAGCGGTCCCGGCGTCGAAGCCGATCGAGGGCCCGATTCCGTGCCACGCGAAAGAGCCATGCCTCGGGACGTGCCGGCACACCCCGATGCGGCCAGTGCTGGAGCGCGCGCAGGAGCGCGTCCTGAACACATTCCTCGGCCAGGGGAAGGTGGCGGGGGCCCAGGGCCCGGGTGAGGCGCGACACCAGGCGCCCCGCGCACCTGCGGAAGAGGTCGTCGACGAGTCCGTCGACGGTGCCGTCTACATCAGGCGTCACCCAGGTCCTCGATCTCGCGTATCTCGAGCGAGCCGTGGTCGAGGTGGGGGCTGTCGCGCATGAGTCGCTCGGCGTGGTCGAGGTCGTCGGCCGTGACGACCCAGAATCCGCCGACGAGCTCCTTCACCTCGGCGTAGGGACCGTCGGTCGCAGACCCGCCGCGGGCCAGCACGCGGCCCGTACCGTCTCGCAGCTTGTCACTCGCCTCGAGGTGTCCCGCCGCGGCCAGGCGCTCGCCCCAGGCGACGTAGCGCTGGATGAGGGCTTGCATTTCGGCGGGCGAGAGCGTGGCGAAGGACGCCGGCTCGTCACGGGCGAGCACGAGGAATCGGGGCATCGTGGGTTCTCCATGTGGGGGTTTGTCTCGACGCGGCACAGGGCCTCGACCCCGGTGACGAACGAAGAAGCTTGCACTCGACGACCACGCGCATATTGGTGGTTCCGCGGCACGCTCGGAAACCCTCGGGCCCCTTCGAGCGTCTATGCATGTGGAGGAGGGTCGACGTGACCCCCGGTCGCGCTCGATGGCGCAGGGGGTGCGTCGAAGGCCAACCAGGGACCGGGCGGAAGGGACGACATCGAACCATGACCGCACTGCTCATCACGCTGCTCGCCATCAACCTTACCGCGCTCGTCGTGGTCTGGGTGCTCTATCGGCGCGCGAAGAAGGCCCAGAAACGGCGCCGAGTCGAGGCGCCCAATTCCGAGTACAAGTCACGCTACGTGCTCGACCTGGAGGCGAAGGACCGCTGGGAGAACCTCGACCTGTCGTTTCTGCACGAGGTGAACCGCGAAGAGGTCGAGAAGGTGCTGGCGAAGCTCAAGGCGACGAGCGTGCGCGCGCTGTCGCGTCAGGAGAGGGATTTCCTCGACCGCATGGTAGAGGCGGAGCGCCGGGCCCGGGCCACGAGGCGGAGTGCGGCTTCGCGCGCTGCAGGGCCTGAGGCGCGGCCGTCGCACGCGGCGGGCATGGGCTGAGACGCAGGACGC